>JACOXQ010000035.1 GCA_016182285.1 Candidatus Kaiserbacteria bacterium | reverse complement strand
TCGTGTCTGTGACTATCGCGAAGTGAACCCCTCGAATCAACTCGGTGCAGGCGAGCAGTTTGACCACATCATCTCGCTCGGCATGTTTGAGCACGTGGGAGTGAAGAATTATCGGACGTATTTTGAAATGGCGAACCGATGTTTGAAGGATGGAGGTCTCTTTCTTCTCCATACAATCGGTAATAACGTCTCGGCGGTCGCCGGCGAGCTCTGGATGGAGAAATACATTTTCCCAAACTGCATGCTTCCCTCTGTCGCGCAGATAGGGAAGGCGATAGAGAAACTTTTTGTGATTGAAGACTGGCACAACTTCGGTCCTGACTATGATAAAACGCTCATGCAGTGGTTCAAGAACTTTGAATCAGCATGGCCAAAACTCCGCGAGAAATACGGAGAAAGATTTTATCTCATGTGGAAGTATTATCTTCTCGTCTGTGCAGGATCCTTCCGCGCGCGCAAGATGCAACTCTGGCAGATCGTCCTATCCAAAAACGGCGTCCCGGGCGGCTACGCCTCCGTCCGCTAATACCGAAGTTTAACTTCGGTAAAAAAAACGCCGCGCTACGCGCGGCGGACTCCCGTTACTGCAAGTGATTATCTTCACTTCTCCTTCCAGTTCTGCCAAGTGAAGGACTCGCAGAACAAAGTGGCTTCCGCCGGAAGTTCTTTGGTGAATGGGAAATTCGCCTGTCTTTCCGTCCACTCTTTTCGAATCAGAACTTCTGACTTTGCATGTGCTTCTGGATATGCTGGTTCGTCGAACCGATGAAGAGTTTCCTGACCGCCCCTGCTTAAAATCAAGATACATTTCATTTGATAACCTCCTTCCTATCGGTACCGGTTGATGAGGTCGTTGAGCTCCAGTGTTTTATGGCGAGCCGCATTGGCGAAGTCCGGACCATTTGACGCATAGAGGATGTGACGCGAAGCACTGACAATCATCGGCAATGCTTTACCGTACTTACCAGCAGAGACCAGACGCTCAACCTGTTCCTCCAGAGGAACGTATTTCTGCTGGGGCCCAATTGCCGGACTGAGGATAGGCATGTCAAAGACTCTTTCCCGTACCTCCCGAAGTTCGTCAGTATGGTTTGCGCTGACGACGAGCCCGCAATTGCCATTCTCGTTCCAATAACGCGCGACTCGATGAGCGACAAATTTGTATTGCGGCATGTAATCACCAGGCACCATATCGCCACACATATCTATCGAAGCTTGGAATTCGCCCGACCCCGGTCCACTGGTGTTGCAGATGACGAAGATGCCCTTGTTTCGTCGACGCAAAAACGGTTGTAGTGTTTCTCTACCCGGGTAGGGATTCACCGTGACGGCGTCCACGCCGATACTATCGAAGGCGATAGACGCCCATCGTTCATTCACGGACTCGCTTCCGTCACCGTATTTGCCGTCGAGAATAATCGGAATACTGGGATCTAAGCCGCGAATACAACGAACCGACTCTTTCATCGCCGCGCGGGAAAGATATGCGGGATGCAACTTGTACGCGCACACCGCGTCGTAAGTTGATGCCACGATTTTCTCGCGCAATAACCACGTCTGGCTATTGGCGGTCGTGGGAGAGTATTCGGTATAGCGAATGCGAAGCGGTTCGGGCAGTTTTTCGGCATCGGTATCGAGCCCGACGCAGACGAACTTGTCTTGCGCCCATTTTGCTTCAATCAGTTTACGGAAGTTTCGGTCGCTCATGTGAGCTCCTTTCAGTAGAAGAACATTGAATTACGTCCGGACAGGCCGGCTAATTACGGGATTACCCTACACAACATCGCCCATAAAGTCAAAACAAATATCCGCAATTCATAACGGTCGTTGTATCTTGCGGATAGCTATATGGAGTGGATTTACAAATCTCGATGCGTCAGCGGCTGACGAACGGATTGCCTTTGATATAGAAGCGCCAGGGGAGGTCGGCGCCATTTCGGACGCCGACTCGGACCGACGTAGCGATTTTTGATCTTGGAATTTCAGGCGCATCAAAAATCGCGAAGTCGCTTGCGAGGAGTTTCCTGTTATCTTTGCCCGTGATGCCGAATGCTTGGCAGAACTTCGCCGGCCCGCTGCAGAGGTTGAGGAGTTTTTCTGTATGCCGGCGTTTTTTCATCAGCGCGATACCTTCCACCGGTTCTACTGCGCGGATGAGCACAGCGCCGACGCCGCCCTTGTCAGTCGTTACGTTCGCGCACCAGTGCATGCCGTAAGTGAAATAGACGTACCAATGACCGTAGGTGTCGCGCATAGGCGCGCTTCGTTTCGTGACTTTGTACGCGTGCGAGGCGGCATCAGTGCCGTACGCTTCTGTTTCAACTATGATTCCAGCGCAGGACCCTTTCTTCACTATCTTCCCTAGCAATTTCGGCGCGAGAGTAAGAGCATCGCCTTCAAACCACGAATGGGGAAGCGGATTCATAAGACAATGTATACTCTACGTATGACACTCGTGGAATACAAGAAGGCATTTCTGAAGTACGCGCCTATAGAGAGTTTTGCGGCGGGGTTAGAATTGACCGGCCAAGAGGTGAAGTCGCTTCGCAACAGGCTCGGCTCGCTCGACGGGTCTCGTGTAGTTGTGAGAGGCGGTGAAGCATTTATAGTGGGAATGACTATTCCGGCGTATCAAGCCGCGAATGCGCCGAAAAGCTATGACCCGGAACGCGCGCGGCGGCTCTTATTGACGAAAAAAGAAATCGCCGAACTCTACTCCGCAGAGTCTAAAAAAGGCTTGACAATAGTGCCTCTTGAGGTGTATACTAATAAGAGATTAGTGAAGGCGCGCATCGCGATAGTCCGCGGCAAGGGCAGGGCCGACCGCAGAGAAGACTTGAAGAAGAAAGACGCTCTGCGCGAGGCTTCGCGCGTACTGAAAAACCGTTAGTCTTCCATGTTGGACGTCGTACGTCCAACATGATCAGCCGCTGTAAGATTGTAAGCCGTGATGCGTTATTATTTTACAGGGGGTGACCGGCTTTGACGGTCTGTACTTTGAAAGACGTGCGGCGCAGTGCTCTCCCGCCAACACTTTAAAAGGGCAGGGAAACATACTTGCAAAGAACACTCTTGCAAGCGCGTTAAAGTCGCCTTACTTCGGTAAGGTCGGCGATATCGCGTTCGCCTACGCGACGGCCCGCGGCTAAACCCCGCCAGTCTCGCCTAGCGCGACGTCTGTCTTCTAACGGCGCTCACAGCGCGGAAGACGGGCGGAATCATCTGTGAGCTAGAGCTCTGTGTCGTCCAACCAGCGCTCGAACCTGCGGACTCGGAGTTGTATGGTTTCGTTCCGATTCTTCACATCTTCTCTTAAACTTCAATCGGGACTACGCGCCGTAGACTCTCTTTCATAGACGGATTCGGACCGGGGTCCAATTCCCCGCACCTCCACT
>JACOXQ010000021.1 GCA_016182285.1 Candidatus Kaiserbacteria bacterium | reverse complement strand
CCGCAGGACTAAATCCACTCGCTGAATAGGTGACCGTCGCGGACATTGGTGCGCCTTCTGGTATCGGCGTCGGAGTCGGCGACGGGGTTGCGGTCGGGGTCGGTGTCCCGCCTGTACTAAGACTATTCTGCCAGAGCAGATATCCGCCTCCGAGAATAACTACTATCACGAGAGCCCAAACAAAATTCTTCATATGAATACGAATGAACTAATAACCCGAACAGTATACCATATCGATTTCAAGCCTTATTTCGAGCCATAAAATCGCGCCCGTGGCCGATATCGATATTCACCGGAATCCCCTTTTTGCACAACTCGCATTCACTTTCTTCCCACGACTCGAGATGCAGGTTGACGAGCGACTGGAACTCTTTCGGACTCCCGACCTGCGCTTTCGTCACACCGCCGCGATTCACGATGACAATCGCACCGACAACATTTCCTCCTGCGCCACGCGCGGTCTCGACTACTTTCTTAATAGAGCCGCCGGTCGTCGTAAGATCTTCGACGATGAGTATGCGCTTGCCCTTAACGATCTGGTCGTACCCGCGTCTTAGAATAAATCCCCCTTGCCCGTCTTTATCTGCATACGCCCCGTAGACTTCCTCGCCCCGCATATCGGTGAGGTGGTAAGCGACCCATTGCGAAATGATAGCAGCTCCTATAGCGGGACCGACGACAACATCAATATCCTTGTCGGCAAACCGCTCCGCCATCGCTTTGCACAGGTGCGAGGTGTCGTGCGTGTAGGGGTAGAGTGCATCCTTGTTGAGATAGGAGTCTGCATGTCTGCCGGAGGTGAGGACGAAATGCCCGGTACTGAACGCGCCGACTTTTTGCAGTAAATCCAGAACTTCCGATTCGGTCATCATACTCATATGTTATAGCGCATGTTTGATGGCTCTGTGAAGATCTTCGGCCTTCTTGCGCGCCGCAGTTGCAAAATCAGCACCCCTCGAGGCGAAGATGATCGAGCGGGAAGCGTTCACGATGAGTCCGCGAGCACGGGTGTCACGCCCCGCATGAAGGGTCTTTTCGAGATTGCCATCCTGTGCGCCAATACCTGCAATGAGGATGGGCATGTCGCCCACAATTTTCCTGACCTCTCCGAGCTCCTCGGGATACGTCGCGCCGATCATGACACAGCAATTTCCCTTCCCGTTCCATTTCTCTCTCGCGGAGCGCGCGACGTGTTTATAGAGCTTCTCACCGCCGTCGACAGAAAGATTCTGCAGTTCTTTCGCACCTGGGTTCGAGGTGTGACAGAGCACAATTACACCCTTGTCCTCTCGATCAAAAAAGGGCTTCAGCGGCTCTCCTCCGAGATACGGGTTCACGGTAATCGCGTCCGCGCGCAAGGTCTCGAACGCAGAGATAGCATACTGTTCGTTGGTGGAGATGATGTCGGCACGTTTCGCATCAAGAATCACCGGTACGTCGGGCGCGACGTCGAGAACGTACGCGATGGTTTCGCGCAGGGCCGCAAATCCCTCCGCGCCGCGGGCTTCATAGAACGCAGGGTTTGGTTTGTAGGCACAGACAAGATCCTTCGTCGCGTCGATGATAGCACGATTGAACGCGACAATCGTTGTGCGCGTATCCTCCTGCCGCGCTGCCTCGGGAATCTTTTCCAGATCGCTGTCGAGTCCGACACACAAAAATTTTCCTTCGTCCCATTTCGTCTCCAGAAGCTCCCGGAAATCCCGCGCCATTGGGCTCCATCCTACCACAGCCTTCACACAAAAAGGAAAGCCGGCGGGTCTGTGAGGTTCAACACCTCAACAGAACTCCGCCGGTTTCGGAACTCCTCAATCGCCCTTTTTTCTCTCCTCAAAGGCGGGCTTGAAAACATCCTTGCCCGTAGTGGCGAGTTTTGCCGCGGCTTTGGCTTTTTCAGCTTCAGTCAACGGCCTGATGTAGGTCGGCGAATCTGCCGGCCCAGGACTAAGTTCGACACGTTGGGTCGATGTATCGGGTGGAGAGCCAAGTTGCTTGGCCATGTGCTATGACCTCCTGATTGGGAACACTGGCTAACGAGGAAACGCCTTCCCTGCCAGCCTTGTGTTCCCAATAGTTGTGAAAGAACAAAAGAACATTTATCTGCCTCTGGCAGAAAACAAAAACCCTCCGCTTTGGCGGAGGGTTTTTGTCTGAATATCTTTGCTTTAGGTATGCAGGCAAAACGCCTCCGCCGCGGGGGTCATCATCATGTCCATCATCATCGCGCCTGCTTTCACATGCATAGAGTTACTTTAGCAAAGCCGCTTCCACTGTCAACTCTGTTGCTTGCCATGAGCGAGACTAGCGAGTCGAACGGAGAAATCCGATTATCTCATCCATCACGTCGTCTGCCTCGTGCTCATGCGTGTCAACAATAAAGTGCGCATTTTTCTCATAGAGCGGATGGCGCTCATCGTAAAGTTCACGCAAGCTCTTACGACCAAGTCCGATGATGGCGCGCGGAGGCTTCTTCGCGAGTCTGGCTTCAACCACTTCATAAGGTACACGTAGATAGATGATCGATGATATATCCTTCAGCTGTTGCATCGCGCGACTTTCATAGGCGACGCTTCCCGGTGAAGAGATAAGGAGCCAGTTCTTGCCCGCGGTATGCTCAAGGATGAGTTGCTCTTCCTCCTTGACGTAGCGTTCCTCCCCGAGCTCGTCCAAAATCTCCTGAATCCCCTTGCCATACTTCGTCTCCCACAAATCCCTGTCGATGTCGAGCATCGTAAGGCCGAGCCGCTCGGCAAGCTTGCGGCCGATGTGGCTTTTCCCCGCCCCGGCCATGCCGATCAGAGTCACGTTCATAAGAATTATCGCGACAGCCTACCCAATTTCTGCCGCCTGAGCAAGACCATCACCACAAGTGCGCCGTTCGAGATCGCGATAGAGGCAGGAAAGAGCGCTGTCGTTAGCGTGCGCGATTCCAGCGCGAAAACGCTCATGGAGAATTTCACGACATCGAGTGCCCAGATCACCATCGACTCTTCATCAGGTTTTACGAACGACTTGCGAAAGGTCGGCGCAACTGCAAATAGATTCGTGACAGTAAGGACGAGAACGGCGCCAAGTGGAGACTCTGTCCCAAGCCAGAGAACCAATCCAAGCACTGCTCCCGCGAGACATGCCCAATCGATTGCGCGAACGTCTCTTTCTCCACGCGAAAGCGCCAACACCGAAACGAAAGCAGCAAAGAAAGCGGCTACGCCCAGTACCCACGAACCCGGTCCCCCGCCTTCCGCAAGCTGTATAAAAAAGATCGTGCCGTCTATGAGCGTAAATGCTATCCATGTAAATGCGTGCGGCTTCGTTTCCCCTTTGAAGATGCTCCTGAAATACGTCGCATACCCGACAAGCGCGAGTATGACTGATACGACTCCAAGCACGATGTGGTAGTCCACCATGCAGGAAGTGTATCAGCCTCGGACAAAGAAAGGCCGTTTATGCACGCTATAATAGTCTCTTGATGAAACACACCCTGCACATCTACGCGCAAAGGTATCTCACGCGCAAAAGACGGGCCGAAGGCCACATTCTTGTCGACGTCGGACTCATCGCCTTGAGCATTCTCGTCGCGCTCATG
>JACOXQ010000020.1 GCA_016182285.1 Candidatus Kaiserbacteria bacterium | reverse complement strand
TTTCAGCTGAAAAGTTGTCCACAGATAGGGTCGGAAAAGCGTGAAGCATAATCGTGCTATACATCACTCAGAACCAAGCAAGGTTGCTTGGGTACACTCGCCAAGGGAGGTCCGCATGTCGCTACAAATACTATTAGCAAAACGCACACCATATGTCTCTCCCGAGATACCGATCTTTGACAAGATGGTTCGACAAGGTGAGGCAGAATCCTTTATCACGTTACCAATCCTGCACCACGGTTTTCTCGTCTGGTGTCTCGTAGAGCACTTAAGCGATGTGGAAATATTCCATGACCGCATCGCGCTGAACCTCCTAAACGCGACCACGAAGAAGCGTGAACAAGCGAATATGTTTCTCATGCGTGCCGGTGACGAAGCACTGCTCCTCGCCGGCCTCTTCCCAGAGAGCGCTCGCAGACTAAATGTCAGTTCTTCGTATTTCCGCTTCATGGGGCAAGCTGCCTATGCGAGCCTCGCCGCCAGGTATATGGTTACTGGGATGGATGGGCGAGGTGGGTTCTTCGATAAGATGGCGGAAGATTTTCCGTTTCTTGAGAAAGTCTTGAGAGCCACACGGTCAAAGCACTAGTACCTAATAAGAACCCCGCTTCGGCGGGGTTTATTTTTTGGCGGCATATAGGGCAGTCCCGTGTGATTTTGGGTAGTCACTATCCAAACTTGGTACCGGTCGGCACATATCGTGGATAGCTGAATTTTGACTACGCAACTCGGTAGTAGTAGAGTTACTTCGGACTCAAGTCATTGAGCACATTCATTCAAACAACAGGAGGCAATCATGCCAAATCCAAGCGACTTTAACGTCATTCGTAGCAAAGGCTCGTCGGACTTCACGGTTGTTCTTCTTAAGACAGATTTTGAGATTCGATGTGAAAAGTCCAAGGAGATACTTCTAAATTGGACTCGTCTCCAGAATATTTCTGCTGACGACGAGGACAGAAAGGAGGAGAGGACGCAATATGAGAACAAGATATTTGCCCTGCTAAGCGACCCGATGCAAATCGGTATCGACTCGCTACTCGCAGATGGATCCAAACAAGAAGACTTCATTAAAATAGTTCGTGCGATGTATGGGGATGACGCGGTCAACTTCGTACTTCAAGTGAGATAATCATGTGCGATTTCAAAAATTTTACATGGGTCCGGACGCAGCCTAGAGGCCGCTTATAGCGGCCTTTCTTTTTGACTATAGAAAAGATTTCGGGCATAATTGAAAAATGGATGAAGAGGATGATGTAAAGATTGTCGAAGACACCGAGCGAAGCGAGGCGTCTGAAGATCCCGAGCTTGTCGAGGGAAAGATGCGAAAGCTTCGCGAAGAGTTGAAAAGCTGCCGGCAGGAAAAGCAGGAATACATGGACGGCTGGCAGAGAGCCAAAGCGGATTATGTGAATCTATTAAAGCGAATAGAAGAAGAGGCTAAAGCGTCGGAGTCTAGAGGGCGGATAAAAGCGGTGGAGACGCTTCTGCCGGCGTTTGATGCGCTGGAACGCGCCAAGGAGCATGGCGAGGTTCCGGAGGGATTTCTCGCCATCGCGAAGCAGTTGGAGGCCGCGTTCGCGGCGCTCGGGCTGGAGGAGGTGGGAAAGGTCGGGGAAAAATTTGACCCGGCGCTCCACGAGGCGTTTGGAAAGGATGCTGTGGACTCCTCCGACAAGGACGACACCGTCACCGTCGTGCTGGAGAAGGGCTGGCGCGTGAACCCAGTAAACGGGAACGGGGCAGGCGGCTCGGTAATCCGCCCCGCGCGCGTGCGGGTTGGAAGTTTTGTAGTAGAATCAAAACAAACTTAATTTATTTATCATTATGGCAAAAATACTAGGCATTGACCTGGGCACCACCTATTCAGCGATGGCTATCGTGGAAGGCGGGGTGCCGCGCGTATTGGAGAACTCCGAGGGAGCGCGCACGACCCCCTCGGTCGTCGCGGTCGGGAAGACGGGCGAGCGCATCGTCGGACAGCTCGCGAAGCGCCAGTCGGTGACCAATCCGCTCAACACGGTATTCCAGATAAAGCGCTTTATCGGCCACTCGTTTGACGAGCCGGCTGTGCAGAAGGACAGGGCGTCCGTGCCATTTGAGATGCGCAAGGCGCCTAACGGCGGCATCGAGGTCAAAATGTCCGCCGGCACCGGCGGAGAGAAGTGGTACCGTCCGGAAGAGATCTCCGCGATGATACTCGGAAAGCTAAGGGCCGACGCGGAGGCAAGGCTCGGCGAGAAGATAACCGAGGCGGTCATCACCGTCCCCGCCTACTTCAACGACGACCAGCGGAGCGCGACGAAGGCCGCGGGGCAGATAGCTGGCTTGGAGGTGAAGCGAATCATCAACGAGCCGACTGCCGCCGCGCTCGCGTATGGTTTCAATAAAAAGAAAGAAGAAAAAATAGCGGTGTTTGACTTCGGCGGCGGGACCTTTGACATCTCGGTGCTGGAGGTGGGCGACGACGTGATAGAGGTGAAGAGTACCGACGGCGACGCGCACCTGGGCGGCAAAGACATTGACCAGAAGATAATCAACTGGCTCGCGGACGAATTCAAGAAAGAGAGCGGGATAGACGTGCGCAGCGATGCCTTGGCGCGCCAGCGCCTGGACGAAGCGGCCGAGAAGGCGAAAATTGAGTTGTCGTCCGCGATGGAAACCGAAATAAATATCCCGTTCTTGACCTCCGACGCTTCCGGTCCCCGTCATCTTTTAATAAAGATGAGTAGGGCGAAATTGGAGGAGCTTGCGGGCGAATTCATAGACCGCGCGATGGACATCACCAAGCGCGCGATGGAAGCGTCGCCGTTTAAGATTCCAGAAATACACGAAGTCATACTCGTTGGCGGGCAGACGCGCATGCCGGCTATACAAGCGGCTGTGGAGAAATTCTTCGGCAAGAAGCCGAACATGACCGTGAACCCCGACGAAGTGGTCGCCATCGGCGCCGCCATCCAAGCAGGCATTCTGCAGGGTGATGTAAAAGATATCCTGCTCGTGGACGTTATTCCGCTTTCGCTCGCGATAGAGACGATGGGAGGCGTCGCAACCAAGCTTGTGGAGCGCAATACCGCCATTCCCACATCGCGTTCGCAAACATTTTCCACCGCGTCAGATAATCAGCCATCGGTAGAAATTCACATCACGCAGGGCGAGCGCGCGATGAGCGCCGACAATAAGTCGCTCGGAAAGTTTATGCTGGACGGCATACCGCCCTCGCCGCGCGGTATGCCGCAGATTGAAGTTACGTTTGATATTGACGCGTCAGGCATTTTGACTGTGAAAGCGAAGGAGAAGACAACCGGTAAAGAGCAGTCAATAAGAATTGAAGGCTCCACAGGATTGTCAAAAGCCGATATTGAAAAGATGGCGGCGGACGCCGAGGCGCACGCGGCCGACGACGCGAAGCGCAAGGAGCTCGTGGAGGCGAGAAATATCGCCGACCAGGCGATATACGCGGGCGAGAAGGCGATTAAAGAGCACGGAGAGAAAGCGGGGGCGGAAGCGGTGAAAGAAGTGCAGGACAAAATTGACGCGCTCAAGACTGCGCGCAACAGCGAAGACCCTGCGACGATTAAAACCGCGACCGAC
>JACOXQ010000019.1 GCA_016182285.1 Candidatus Kaiserbacteria bacterium | reverse complement strand
CCTCCGTTGGGTTATAGTCCTTTTATACAATAACGCAAATATTAAATTAGGTCAAATCGCGCTGGTCAAAAGTACGACTTTTAGAACTTGAAAATGACGAGCTTCTGCACATATTCCTGCACCTCCCGTAGCGACGATTCAGGAGCCGTTCCGGCCTTCTCTGCCCTGCGTTCTTTCCAATCAACCCCGCGAACCTGGTCGGCTAGAATCACTCCTTGTACAGCTCTCGTTTTGAGCGCGACCTCAAAAGGGTACCCTTTCGCGTGCGAGGTGATAGGGCACACGAGCGCGAGCCCGGACTTCTTATTATACGCGCGCGGTGAGAGGACGAGCGCAGGACGCCGCCCGCTCTGCTCGTGTCCGCGAACATGATTGAAATCGAGCCACACTATATCGCCTCGCTCGGGAGCATATGCCGCTCGCCGCGCTACCATACCTCCTTTCCGACAGCAGTACCCCACTCGGTAGCCGCATGCTGATTCTTCTTCGTTATGCGAGCTGTCAATTGCACGAGGGACGCGGCGCGGCGCGGCGCGGGTACGAGTGAGATCGTCTTTCCACGTTCGTCTTCGCGTATCTCCACCGTGTGGCCCGCCTCTAAGTTGAGCTTGCGTAATATCTCGCGCGGGAGGCGCACTGCACAGCTATTGCCCCATTTCTGTATTGTCGTCGTCATATATTAAGTATATACCTGCATATATACATTGTCAACCATTTCGCTATTTGCCGCGGCCGTAGTATTTTTTTAAGAGTGCGACGTGCTGGTCATATGTATCGGAGCAGTGGAATCTGCCGGCGGAATCATGAAAATAAAACATGCATGAAGTGTTTTTCGGATTGAGGGCGGCGAGTACGGACGCGACTGACGGGCTCGCGATAGGCGCCGGCGGCAGGCCTTTATTCAGGTAAGTGTTATAGGGCGACTTGCGTAATCTATCGGCAGGCAATGGAGCAGGCCACCAGCTATTGGCCGCCGAGGTGTTCGCCTTCGCATACTGTAGCGTCGCATCTATTTGGAGGTTCATATTTATAAAAAGCCTGTTCCAGATGATGCCCGATATGAGCCGCATATCGCCAGGCCCTCCAGCCTCCCGTTCAATCATTGACGCGATAGTGAGCGCTTGGTTCAGCGGGACTATCTGAGCCGTAGTCGTACCGTAGCGGGATAAGATATTTTCCGAAAACTTATCATTCACCATTGCCTGCGCTTCAAGCGGCTTGGTACCGTTCGCGACTATGTAGATTCCCGGAGAGAACGAGCCTTCCGGCAGAGGGAGAGACGAATACGGCAAAGCGGTTAAAAATTCTTTTTTCTGTTTCGCATTCCATCCGAGAGTCTTCGCGAAGGCGCTCGCGACCTGCTCCTTGCGCATGCCGGGAGTTATATTTACGAAACGTCCGTCGGCCGCCGCTATGCCCCGATAAACGGGAGCATCCGCAACGGCCATGGCGACCCAGGCGAACACGCCGGCGAATATGTTGCCGACATTCCAGGCAGACGCCTGGAGAGGGGAGTTGCTTCCGTCCAGGAATGCGTTCACCAGAGCATCCTCAACAATGCTCTTATCTCGCGGATTGACCGTAACGGGGAACTGTTCGTGCATCGCGGCGAATGCCTGTTTTTGTTCGTGCTGTATGCTGATTTTTAAAAGTTTTGGAAACGAAAACAATACTCCCGCGACCATAACCGCAACAAGAGCGACGGTGCTCGCTTTTATCAAGTATGTTCGATTCATTGCCGATATTGTAACAAAAATGCGTATGGAAAAATGCTATATTGTTTTTATATGGACGCAAAATCTCTCCAGCCGTATTTTCTTATGGCTTTAATAGCGGCCTCTTCTATATTGGCTTTCTTTATCTTCCGGCCGTTTCTCGTCGTATTGGTGCTCGCGATAGTATTCGCTGTCGTGCTCCAACCGCTCTACCGGGGCGTTCTTCGGCATATGAGCGGTTCGCCTGGGTTCGCCGCATTTATAACGATGCTGATATCCGTGGTATGCATCCTCATACCGTTCACCTTCGTTACCGTGCAGATAGCCGAAGAGGCGCAAGACCTGTATGCCTCCATCGCAAGCGGCGGAGGAGAAACATACCTCAACACGCTGATTACGTCGGCGAGCGGCGTTGCTACGCGCTATCTCCCCGGTCTCGCGTTGTCAGGGGCGGACCTCTCATCCTCCGTTGACCAGTATGTAAGAGACGGTCTCGCGTGGCTGGTTCGCAATTTCGGCGGGGCATTCGGCGGAATAGCCAGAATGCTTCTTAGTCTTTTCATTTTCTTAATCGCGCTCTATTACTTTCTTCGCGACGGAGAGAAGCTTAAGAGAACGATTATTGACGCCAGTCCGCTCATTGATTCCGACGACAGCGCTGTGCTCACGCGTCTTGAACAGGCTATAAACTCCGTCATACGCGGAAGCCTGGCAATCGCTTTTATACAGGGAGTGCTGACCGGAGTCGGATTCGCATTTTTCGGCGTGCCAAACTTCGTTCTCTGGGGCGTGGTAGCCGCGCTAGCGGCATTGATACCCGGTATAGGCACCTCGCTAGTGCTCGCTCCGGGAATCGCATATCTGTTTATCGTCGGCTCTTCAGCGTCCGCCGTCGGGCTGTTAATCTGGAGCGTTGTCGCGGTCGGGCTGATAGATAATTTTCTCGGACCCAAATTGGTGGGAAAGGGAATGCAGATTCATCCGCTCATGATTCTTCTGTCCGTGTTCGGCGGCCTCGCCTTCTTCGGTCCCGTCGGCATATTTCTCGGACCTCTCTGCATCAGCCTCTTTTTCGCCTTGGTTTCCATACATCCTCGCTCCACCGGATAATGCCGCAATTGACCGCCCAAACTATGTAAGAGAATCACGTGGACGGCATCGGCATGCATTCAATGACTTCTATCCAAGAGCCCGGCATGCCGACAAAGTGAGGGCTGTCTTCAAACAGCTTGGCCGCCGCCGCCGCCGATTCAGCCTGCACGATAGAATACCCGCCGATGTCATTCTTCGTATCGGAGATGCCATTGGCGGTCACTCGCTTGGTCTTGCCCAATGGCGCGCCCATGTCAACGAGTTCTTTCTTGTGCGCCTCCATCCATTTCATCCACTGGCCCATGCTTGCCTCCGTATCCTCTGGCGTAGAATTCGCCATCATCTTCTCCATCTCCGCCACCGGCGCCATATACAAAGCCATGAATTTTTTCATACGCGTTTTCATTACGGACGAATAATCAGGCAATTATCGGTCTTGCGCGGTGAAGAGAGTCTTAACTCCGCGCGAAAGAAAACCGCAGGCTACTTTTCGCAGCCTGCGGGGATGGCGGGTTTTTTTCGATGTGGAGCGAACTTCTTGCGGAAATGGCCGGCCATCGCCTCGTTCATCGTGTAATTTTCTAAACCTATCCCACGAAGGGCCGGCGACAGCTTCAGAATAGCCGCCGCCTCGTCGTCGTTCAACCCGCATTCGCGGGCGATGCTTTGAAGAGATATCATCGGCTTCTCCGTTTGTGTTGTCCAAACATATAGTACTCGGCGCCCCATATAAAAGTTGCTCCGGGTGTTATTCTATGACGCTTTCCGTCACTCTCCTCCTTTTTATTTCTGCT
>JACOXQ010000001.1 GCA_016182285.1 Candidatus Kaiserbacteria bacterium | reverse complement strand
GCGGCGAGCGTACTCGCTCGCCGCTGTGTTTTTTATCTTTGTGGCGGCGGGGGTGGCGCGCGCAGCTGTCGCTGATACGCCCTTACCGCAGTCTTTTACGGGCGATCTGCGCCATCGCGTGTCGTATGAGGGCGTTGTGGTGAGCGACCCCGATGTGCGCGACACGAATCAGCGAATGCAGGTTCGCGTGACGAATGAAGGGGAGTCTACAAGCGTTCTTGCCGTCACATCGCGTAATACAGACGTCGCTGTCGGCGACAGAGTGAATGTTTCCGGTACGTTGCTCGTCCCCGAACCTTTCGCCGACGACAACGGCAGAATATTCCGTTATGACAAATACCTGGAGCGCGACGGGGTGCGATTCATTATGAATTACGCATACATTCGCGTTGAATCATCGGCGCCGTGGTATTTTGTGCCTGCGTTCCTCGCGCGGCTTAAACACGCATTCACGGACGGAATGAACGCCGCGCTGCCGGAACCGTACTCATCGCTTGCGAACGGCATCGTCATCGGCGGGAAGTCGGGGCTCGGGAACGACCTTAAAGATGCATTCACACGCTCGGGTCTTATCCATATCGTGGTGCTCTCGGGCCACAACGTGATGATAGTCGCGAGTTGGGTTATCGCGTTCTTCATTTTTGTTTTCGCGCGAGTTGAGGCGGTCTTCGGCAGGCGTATACCGCGCGGTGCGAGCATCGTTGCTGGCGCGGCGGCGCTTATCCTCTTCGTCGGCATCGCCGGGTTCACAGCGACGTCAGTACGCGCCGCGCTTATGGCTCTCATAGCGCTCTACGCGAGAGCAACCGGCAAAACGTATGCGGCCGGTCGGGCTCTTCTTTTTGTCATTCTCATCATGCTCGTCTGGAACCCGCTCTACCTCGCCTTTGACCCCGGCTTCGGCCTCTCGGTAGTGGCGACTGCGGGACTTATCTGGCTGGCGCCATTGGCTGAACTGCGGCTCATGCGTATTAAGAACGAATTTTTACGGAGCGTTATCGCTACTACGCTTTCCGCACAAGTCGCCGTACTGCCGCTCCTTTTGTATCAAACCGGCAATCTCTCGCTCGTCGCCATTCCCGCGAATATTATCGCCGCGCTTCTGGTTCCGTTCGCCATGGCGTCCTCGTATCTCGCCGGATTCGGCGGCATTCTCTTCGGTTCGACTGTGCTCACCGCAAGCGGCTCTCTCGCTACGATATTCTCCGTCATAGCCGGTGTGCCGGCATATCTAGCCGCTATCTCTCTTATATGGGTCGCCGAAGCGTCCGCCGCGCTCCCCTTGGCGTCCTTAATGCTCCCGCCATTTCCGTTCTGGCTGGTGCTTATCGCGTACGCAGGATTGATTTATTTGGCTTCGTCAAAACGCTTCTCCACTACCGACCAGTTTAAGTTCGCGAAGAACGCGTCAATATAATTCTTTTTCTCCGCCGGAACGTAGTCAACCATATAGGCGTGCTCCCACATATCTAGCGCGAGCAATATCGGCAGTCCCGCAAGTTGGCCGACTTCGTGGTCGCCAACAAACGTCGTGTGAATGGTATTCGCTACAGGGTCTTTGTAGACAACAGCCCAGCCGATACCCCTGCTCCCGGCGACTTCGCGAATGTGCGCTTCAAGTCCTTTTCCCCCATATTTTTCTTTAATCGCGTCTGCAAATGTACTTCCTTCTTGCACCTTACAACTTACACCTTCAAACTGGGCGAAATAGTGTTCGTGGAGGCGCATGCCGTCAAATTCAAAGGAGAACCGCCGGCGCAGTTCTGAAACAATGTACGAGTCTAGTTCCAATTTGCCCTCGCGCACAGCTCCAAGCTTTTCCATTATTAAATTCACGTGCTTCACATAACCCTCGTAAAGAGCCAGATGCACTTTAATTTGTTTCTCCGAAATCCCTTCCAGAGTCGGCAGATTGAATGTTTTTGGTGTGTACGTCATGTATGTAAAATTACCATATACTTCATGAATGGCGAATGAATTGCCGAAAAAGTTTTACGCGCTGATTCTCGTCATCCTCCTCGCGGCGAATGTTAGCGTCTATCGCGCGATACTCGCGCCGAGCGTACTCACGGTAACGGTATTAGAAGTGGGGAAGGGCGATGCCGTGCTTGTTCAGGCGCCAACTCACAAAACTATCCTCATAGACACGGGCCCCGACGCGAGCATATTACGCGCGCTAGGGATGACGCTCCCGGTATGGCAACGCGAGATTGACACTGTAATTCTCACCAGCTCGGCCGCCCGAGGAGCGGGCGGCCTCCCCGCCGCCCAATCCCGCTATCGCATTTCAAAAATCATCCGCACCGGCGGCGCTGCCGCCCCTTACGGCTCCTCTTTTGTTTTTGATAATTTCAGTATTGAAATCCTCGCCCCCGCCACTCTTCAAATCTCCTCCGGCTCCTCCGTATTCAAAGTCTCCTCATCCACCCCCGCCGGCGTTTACACTTCCTATGGCAAAACAATTAGATAACCCCCGCTTTTGTGAGCGCGGCATAGGCGCCGTTCTTCTTAATAGTCTTAAGGCCTTTGACGGAGACGTTCACGATGACGGTCTTGCCGAGCTCGCTTACATATATGCGCCGCTTCTGGAGATTCGCCTTGCGGCGGACCTTGCCTGTAGGGTTAAATTGCGTCGCGCGGGTGCGGTTGGAGTACCGTCCGCCGATTTGCGTACTCTTCCCGGTAATTTCACATGCTCGTGCCATAGTGGTCGCATGGTAGCATAGGTTACAAATCCGGCAAATATGGAAATTTTCCTCACACTCGTAATTCTCATCCTCTCCGTAATCGCGCACGAGGTGGCGCACGGCTATGCCGCCAACACGCTCGGAGACCCGACAGCGCGGCTGGCCGGCCGCCTCACCCTTAATCCGCTCCCGCACATTGACATCATGGGCTCCGTCCTCATTCCGGCGCTTCTAGTCTTCACCAGCTCGCCCATCCTCTTCGGCTGGGCGAAGCCTGTGCCGTACAACCCGTACAATCTCCGAAATCAGCGCTGGGGAGAAACGTTCGTCGCGGTCGCAGGCTCGGCGACGAATCTCCTCCTCGCCGTCCTCTTCGGACTCATCGTGCGTTTCGGTTCAAGTATGGGGCTCGACGCGACCGCGCTTTCTCTCGCGGCGACAATTTCATTTATAAATCTCTTACTCGGCCTCTTCAATCTAATTCCGTTCCCGCCGCTAGACGGCTTTACAGCGCTTCGTGCAAGCCTGCCATGGCATTTGGCTTCCGGCTTACAACGATTCGAACATCAACTGCGGGGCGCCGGCATGCTCTCGCTCCTCCTTTTCCTGATCGTCTTTGCTTATATATTCGCCGGGCCGTTCTTCAATCTCGTCCTCTGGATTTTCGGTCTTCTTGTAGGGCAGTAGCGTACAAAAAGGGGCCGATTGCTGGGCCCCTTTATTGCACTCTATTAATGCTGTGGAAGCGGTATTTTATTGGATGTTGGACCAAAAACCTATCTACGCACGTCTCCATCCCAATAATCCGCTTTCCGTCAACCAGCTTTCCATCGCAGAATTCATATTCTTTCCAATCGATTTTTGCCACTACGTGGCCGTTGATGATTGGTTTGCCGCAGTATGCACACTTTTTCATATCTCCTCCAAAGAGCTGTTTATTCAATAATAAGTGTATACCCAATGGCGCGGCGCAACACAGTTATGCACTACTGCTATAATGGTACGGATGGAGTATCAAGTTCCGCAGTTCATAGAGGTGGAGGACAAGATTATCGGGCCTC
>JACOXQ010000016.1 GCA_016182285.1 Candidatus Kaiserbacteria bacterium | reverse complement strand
ACCCAACCGAGCTTATCGTCCTTATAACCCTGTAGAGCATCGAGTAGCTCCTCTGTCTTGTACGGTTCTCTGCCGTCTTTGTTGATTAGGTCGACTGCAGCCGTGAACAATACTGCCAAACGTGCCAATGTTTCTTGCCTGGTATTCGCAGACATGTGTATCTCCTTATAAAGAACTATGCGAGTCGCGATATTTTCATCGCAACGCTTATCCTGTCTTCGGCCTACCGGTTACGCGATAAACTTCATACTTCAACAGGAATGTTAAAAACATTACTTATTCTTACGCCAGTTGTCAATCCCAGCACCACAACGACCGATTACGGTCGTTGGCTACGGGACTTCGCTCACTTCGTTCGTTTCGTGTTGGCATGGTGGTCGGTTTAGTGCCCTCTACTGTTCCATAAGTATAACGGTCGTTAGTATTATGGAACGCATCGCTTATTACGATATCAAAATATATACACGGTCGTAGTATTAATTTGATACGTAATTATTTCTTTTTTCTCCAAGCGTTAATCTTTTCGTGATGACCTGTTTTAAGTACGGATGGAATTTTATACCGCTTCGCTTTATACAAAATGGTTTCGGGGCGGGTGTAGACGGCGGATGAGGCGGTGCGGCGCTCTTCTACGGAGGCGTCTTTACCCAAAACGCCGGGCAGACGTCGAGTAACTGCATCAACTATTGCAAGAGCTGGGATTTCCCCGCCGGTGTAGACAGCCTCGCCGACGGCAAACTCTTTCACTGTCGCTAATGTTTTGAGAATCTTCTTCGCGCGCTCGTCAATGCCCTCGTAGCGCCCGCAAATCAAGATGACATCTTGATATTTTGCAATCGCATCTGCATCTTTGTTCGTAAACTGCTTCCCATTCGGAGAAAGCCACATAATTAGAGGTTTTTGCATGTTGGACGTACGACGTCCAACATGCAATGCTTTTGATACTGCCTTTACGATTGGCATTGCGGTCATCACCATGCCGGGACCGCCGCCGTAGGGGCGCTCGTCCACTTTTCTATATGCCCATTTATTGCCTGCCTGCGCAGGCAGGTCCACAAAATCGCGCGGGTTCTGATATTTAACGACAATTTTCTTCTCCTTCCGTGCGCGCCCGATGATAGACGCGCTCAAATATGCGTCGCATGCTTCTTGAAAAAGGGTGATGAGATGAAATCTCACTTTTATAATTCTTCAACGACCTGATCAACGGTCTTTATTTCTGGATCGCGCTTGCCGCCGATGGGCTCGTTAATCTTGAGATTCACGCGTGCATTCCCTTTCATTCCTACCACGCGAAGCAGGATGCGGAGAGCCTCTGCCGTCTTACCGCTCTTGCCGATAATTTTGCCCATATCTTCTGGATGCACCGTGAGAGTGAGCAAAACGCCCATCTGGTCAATAGTGCGCGTCGTCTCAACCGACTCAGGGTGGTCGGCGAGCGCCTTCACTGCGTATTCTAGAAATGCTTGGTCCGGTTCCATTTTAGCTCGCCGGAACTGTTTCGGCAGGAACAGTTTCAACTACTTCTTTCTTAATCGGCGACTTCTTCGGGAGCACGTTCACTTTATTACCGGTTATGACCCCCTTACTGATAAGGAGACTGTGAATTGAGCCGGTCGGCTGGGCGCCCATAGATATCCAGTACTTGACCCGTTCCTCGTTCAGGGTGAGTGCCTTGCTTAGCGGATTGTACGTGCCTAGGAGTTCTACGATATTTCCCGCCTTGGCGGCGCGTTCTTTCTCAAGAACGACAATGCGAAACGCCGGATCATTGGTCCGGCCGATGCGCTGAAAGCGAATCATCAACATGAGATGGACTATAGCAGAAGCTCGTTAATATTGCTAGAGTATAAAAAATGTCGGCAGATACTGTATATGAAGGCCCCATAACGATGACCCGGAAGGGCATCGGCTTTTTTGCTGTTCCTACAGCATCCTCCCCCGACTTCGCTAAAGCTACGTCGGGCAAGGAAGCCGAGGATTTGATTATCCCGGCCGAATGGGCCGGTCACGCGCTCTCGGGCGACATCGTTAAAGTAAAGCCGGCAGGTAAATATTCTGACCCGACGGGCCGCATGCCCCCGAGAGATGCAGGAAGAGTAATAGAAATCGTTTCGCGCGCGCGCGAAACATTTGTCGGGACACTTATAGAAGAAGACGGGCTCATGCTCATGGCGCCAGACCATAAGAAGATGTACGTGCCTATCGTCATTTTAGACAAAGCCAAAGCACAGATAGGAGACAAAGTTTTAGTGCGCCTTGGTGAATGGGCCACCGATAAAGAATATCCCCTTGGCACTATAGAAGAAGTCATCGGCAGAGCGGGCGTGCACGAGACCGAGATGCGCGCGCTCGCGCTAGGACAGGGCTTCTCCTCCGACTACCCTCCCGGAGTCATGAAGGAGGCCGAAGAACTCGAAAATAAGAGTGCGGAAATACTTGCAAAAGAAGCGAAAAATCCGAAGAGACGGGATTTCAGAAAAATAGCTACGTGTACGATAGACCCGTTTGACGCAAAAGATTTTGACGACGCTCTTTCCGTTCTCAAGCTTCCAGATTCCAGCTTCCAGATTGGCGTTCACATCGCTGACGTATCATTTTTTGTTAAACCTGGAACAGAGTTGGACAAAGAAGCAGTCGCGCGCGCGACGAGCGTATATCTCGTAGACCGCACTATCCCGATGCTTCCCGAAGTGCTTTCAAACGATTTATGTTCGCTCAAGCCGAACGAGGACCGGCTCGCGGTCTCTGCTGTTTTTACATTGGACAGCGACGCGAATATTAAAGACGTTTGGTTCGGCGAGACCGTCATTCATTCTGACAAGCGCTTCACATATGAGAATGCGCAGGAGGTACTGGACACCGGTTCGGGCGTCATGCATGAAGAACTTTCTACCCTGCTCTCTTTGTCTAAAAAAATACGTATGAGGCGCCAAGAAAAAGGCGCGATAGAATTTGATACCGCCGAAGTGAAGATAGAGTTGGACAAAGAAGGCAAGCCGATCGCCGTGCATCTGAAAGAGCGTAAGGCGACGAATCTGCTCATAGAAGACTTTATGCTACTCGCAAACGAGGCGGTAGCGAAGCATCTCTCTAAATTAACTTCTAACGGCGGCCCTCACTTCTATTCTCTTTACCGCATCCACGATGCGCCGGACACCGACCGTATAGAAAATCTCGCGAATCTTCTTCGCGTTATGGGTTACCACTTGAAAACTTCCGGTAGCGGGAAAGTAACAGGCGCCGAGCTGAACAAACTTTTGGAGTCGGTAAAAGGGAAGCCGGAGGAGTATTTAATAAAGACCGCTGCCCTGCGCTCTATGAGCAAGGCCGTGTATGCGACTGGCAACATCGGACACTTCGGTCTCGCCTTTGACTTCTACACTCACTTCACATCACCGATCCGGCGATATCCGGACCTCGTCATACATCGGCTGATTAAGGCGCATACCGGCGGAGCGCCAATAACGACCGAGGAGATGCAATCCTTTGATAAGCTCGCGCTCCACGCGAGCGAGCGCGAGGTCGCCGCCTCCGACGCCGAGCGCGACTCTATTAAAATGAAGCAGGTGGAGTTCCTCTCCGGAAGAATCGGCGAAGAATTTGATGCGGTTATTTCAGGCGTAACGGATCGCGGGTTGTATGTGGAACTCGCCGAGACTCATGCCGACGGAATGATAAATATTCGCAATGTGGGCGATGACTTTTTTGAATATGAAGAAAAACAGTACAGACTTGTTGGGAAACGCACGCACAAGTCCTACCGCCTCGGCGACCCCATCCGCGTTAAATTAATCGCCGCCCGC
>JACOXQ010000015.1 GCA_016182285.1 Candidatus Kaiserbacteria bacterium | reverse complement strand
CGTCATTTTCAAGTTCTAAAAGTCGTACTTTTGACCAGCGCGATTTGACCTAATTTAATATTTGCGTTATTGTATAAAAGGACTATAACCCAACGGAGGATGTGATGAGCTTGAAAATCCTGCTTGCAGACGACTCAAGGACTATACGCGAGTTGACATCTCATGTTTTGGAGCAACTAGGTCACACGGTTAAAACTGTAACGGACGGCGTCGATGTCATCAGATTTATTGAGGCGTTTCCGCTTCCGGACTTGCTCATTACAGACTACGATATGCCGCGAATGGACGGCCTTGAAGTTCTGCGGCATATTCGGACCAATGAGCGCTTTAAACTTTTGCGCGTCATTGTCTACACGACGAACGACTACCCCGAGTTCAAGTCCGTAGTTGAAGCGCTCGGCGGGGTGCTCGTCAATCCAAAGACGGCCTATAATCTTCTAGCCGCGGTTGATGCAATAGACAAAAAGCTTGAAAAAGAAAGGAGGTGACGCAGTGTCCTCGCCGAAGTTTTGTGAACAATGCAGAACGCGGATAACAGGCTTCTATCGTTGGCGGGACGGCAAGAGAGAGTGGGTATCGTCCAGAAAAAACGACCACGGGCTCTGCCAAAAATGCTGGAGGTCTCTCTGTTCTTCTATATTCGCTCTGCTGTTGCAAGAGCGAGAAGCCACCACTGATCCCTAAGCCCGTTCCGCTGCGCGGAACGGGCTCTTACTTTTGTCCTGATTCAATAAGCTCCCAGTCGCGCGGGAAGAGATAGAGTGCAATTTTGAATATGCCGTACGCCATAAACGGCGCGGCGAGAACGTCTATTGAATAATGTATGTGCGCGAGAAGCACGGCAACGGCGAATATAAATGACAGCGCGATAAGCGTATTTCGCACGCGCCGATTATCCCAGAAAATAAAAGCGACGAGAAACGGGAGTCCGGTGTGGCCGGAGAAGAAGAGGCCCGTTTGGAAGTTGAGATAGGTATATATGGAGTCAAATAATCCGAGTCCCGGCGCTATGTTCTCCGGATGGATGCCGACATGCGTAAGCGAAATAAATACAGCTCTGATAATTATAAAGAGCGCAATGGCCTTTAACGTAAACAGCAGATATCTCGGTCTGGAGAGCACGAACAGCGTCCCCAAAACGATTGCGACAAGGGCGACCTCAATGATGATAAAGCTTAAGTCAACAACCGGAATGTTGTCCAAGACGAGGTCTCCGACATAATTTGAGGTTGGGCGCTGTGAATAATCAAATGCGTAGATATTGGCGAAGTGCTCCGCTATGTACGAGGCACCAAGCAGGGCGAGCGCGCCGATGAGCGACGGAAGCCTCTTTCTTGAGAATAGGTCTCTTAGGGTAAAGTCCGCTTGCATTTCTATAGAGTATATGCTATTATTAACTTATCAACCAGAGCTGGATCCGGAGAAGTGGGATCGAGCTTCCAACTTCGGCTACTGATTTGATACATTAGTCACGCAATCATATCTATCTTTAGCTATGCAAAACGGCACAGTAATCAAGAAGAACGAAAAGGGCTTCGGCTTCATCAAGGTTGATGGAGCGCCGGAAGGCTCCAAGGACCTCTTCTTCCATAGTAACGAGCTCCAGAACATTTCGTTCGACGAGCTCCAGGAAGGAGACAAGGTTTCGTTCACCATCGGAGACAGCCCGAAAGGCCCGAACGCCACCGGCGTCAGCAAGGTCTAACAAGGCAAAAAACAATCCCGCCTGTTCTCCAAGAACAGGCGGGATTGTTATACTGAAGTCATGCTCGCTCCGAATGAAGGAAAGAAGTTAGAAGCCGTTGTTGACGGTGTAACGTATCTGCGCCTCCCTATAAAGACGCGTCTCATAAAAGCCGGGGACAACCTGATTGAATTACTTGAAGAATATGCCGCGCCGCATATCCAAGCTGGCGACCTGCTCTTCGTGAGTGAAAAAATCGTATGCATCTGCCAGAATCGCATCATCCGCAGCGACGCCGTGAAGACTTCATTGCTCGCGCGATTTCTCGCGAGCAAGGTGCGCAACTACGCCGGCACTCCTCAATTCCGCGGTCTCGGCCACGGCACCGCACCGGCGATGCAACTGCTTATAGAGGAGGCTGGATATCCGCGCGTTCTACTCGCGGCATTTATTTCGGCGATTACGCGTCCTCTCGGCGTGGGCGGCGCGTTCTACTACATCGTCGGCAAGCTGGCGAAGTCCATTGATTGCCCGATGTCGTGGACGATTGAAGAATTTAAGGAGTATGCGAAGCGTGCGCCGCTTCGTCCAAACGAAGTCGCGCGCGAAATTAAAAACAAATTTGGTGCGGAGACAGTGATCGTCGACGCCAACTATCGCGGCGCATTCTCGCTCGGCAAGTCAACGAGAGCTATTTCAGAAAAATTCATCCGCGAGCTTCTCGCCGACAACCCCGCCGGCCAAGACTCCGAAATGACTCCCTTCTTCCTCGTCCGCAAAGCTTGAGCAAACCAGGTTTCCTCAAGTCTGAGCAAACCTGGTTTGCTCAAGAAATCACGTTCGGGGATGAGAAGACGACCATTCTATGAGCTTGCCGGCTTTGAGTTCCATCCGGTCGGCCTTGCGGACGTAACGCCAGTTCCCTTTTGGTACTAAAAAGTAGTGCTCGCGTTCGCTTAAAGCGTCGGCGACGTTCCAAAGGTCTTTTTCTGATGTTATCCACTCTGTCCCAAATCGCCGCATATCGAGCGGTTTTGAGTAGCACTCAAGCACTTTCTCTCCCGTCTTATTTATAAACCATTCATGAAAGTAGGAGAGCGCGAGCTCTCTAGGCGTGCGGTAGAGCGGGTCGCGGAAGCGTAGCGCCGCGTGATTCGTCTTGCTGATGGCGCCCCAGCGGCCGCCGCGCTTATAGAGCGCGACGACGTGGTCGTCGTCGCCTTTACCCATGCGCGGCGAGAGGCTCATGATAAGCGGCGGCTCTCCGGCGCGCCAGAGCGCGGCGGCGGCCAATAAAGCCCCCTCCATGCAATGCGCTTTCTTTTTTCTTAAAACCATGTGCGGAGACATCTGCGTATCGCCGCGCTTCTCCCAGTTCATCGGGAGCGTGTCCAGAAAGTCCTGTATTTTTATAGGCGTAGAGAGCCGCCGCAAAACGCGTTCTTCGGCGCGTGTTAAACCGAATGTCATTGCCTACAGTGTAACAAGTGACGCAAGCTCTTTCTGGGTCTTCGGGATGCGGCTGATATCCACATGCCCGACGACGCGCACTGTGACGCCGGTGCAGATGCCGAGAACGGTACCCGCATTTTTAACCCTGCCTTCTTTCATGACATAGTTTGAATCCGTATGGAAGAGAATATCTATGCGGTCTGTGTATCGCGCATTCATAGTGTCCGCGATGACGCGATAGCCGACAATCGGCTCAACAATCTTATATCCGCAAGAATCGCTTGGAACCCGCGGACCGGAAATTTCAATAATAGTGCCGAACGGCAGTTCCTCCGCGAGGTCGCGCGAGCGCGCCGCGACAACTTCGGGATTGGAGAAAGCTCCGGAGGCTGTGGTGAAAGGGTCGTCGTCCGTTTGCTCCGGTACGGCGTTATACGCGGTAAGAGTTACCGCATAGTTCGGCAATGGCGGAACGCTTGGCGCACTCGCGCGCGCAGGCAGTCCGGACAAAAGCAAAAAGCCCATAAGGGCTCCTAAGATAGTCATTGGTTTTGGTTACCGAAATAGCCAGTAGCTACCTCGTTATTTCTATCTTAGCATATTGACAACTTCTTGTCAATAGGTTGAAATTGTCTCTTTTTCGGCCTGCGGCGAGCTGATTTTGCGAGCGAGATAGAAAACCGCATAGGCCGCCGCGATGCCGATAATGGCGCCGCC
>JACOXQ010000014.1 GCA_016182285.1 Candidatus Kaiserbacteria bacterium | reverse complement strand
GGTAAAAAGCAATCCCGCCTGTTCTTGAAGAACATGCGGGATTCTTGCAAAAAATCTACTTGACGTCCACGCCCATAGAGCGCGCTGTGCCCGCGATGATGCGCGCGGCGGCTTCGGGCGAGTTCGCCTGCAGGTCGGGCATTTTTTCTTTTACTATCTCGTCTATCTGCGCCTTCGTGATAGTTCCCACCTTCTCTTCCTTCGCCTTGCCCGAGCCCTTCTCTAGGCCGAGCGCCTTGAGAATCAGGCGGCTGGCCGGAGGATTTTTCATTACGAAAGTAAAAGAGCGGTCGTCATAAACGGAAAGTTCTATCGGGATAATGGTCCCCTTTTTATCCTGCGTAGCCGCATTAAACTGCGTCACGAACTGTCCGATATTCACGCCGGCGGGGCCGAGCGCTGTACCGACAGGAGGCGCAGGCGTCGCCGCCCCGCCGGGAATTTGAAGTTTAATCTTTTTTGTTACCGTAGCCATGATACGAATTATTACGAATTAAAACGAATGATACGAATGGGTCTCAAATACTTGCTTCTAAAGTTTATAAGCAACCCTAACTTAATTTTACTAGCTTGTAAATAGCGCTGAATTTGCGAGTAATCTTCTTTTGTAACTATTGGTTTCGCTTTTAGTTCTAGAAGTATACTATTTTCAATGACAAAATCTGCTTTGTTGGTTTCAGTGTTTTCTATAAGCGGAATCGGGAGTGCCTTTTCTCTCTCAAATGTGATTTCTTTTTCTTTCAATAGATGTTCCAGCGCATCTCCGTATTGTTTTTCTCGACAGTAGCGACCGAGCTCATTATGCACATCAAACAATAGTCCATTTATGCGATACGAGAGGTCGCGATATAGAATTTTCCCATTTGTATCATTCGCATGCATTCGTATATTGGTATCACACTTTTAGAGTTTGCGAATTTGCAAAAAATCCAGTTCAACGGGAGTTTCGCGACCGAACATTGAGACCATCACTTTCACCTTGCCTCTATCCTCGTCTATCTCGCCCACCTTACCCTCCAAGTCCTTAAACGGACCGTCGCTTATGACAACCGCGTCGTCCTTCACGAGGTCTATGCGATGCTTCGGGACATCTGCCGTCATGCGCTTCATCAGAGTCGCGACCTCGGATTCCTCCATAGGGACCGGCGTGTTGCCGCTCCCGACGAAACCTGTGACTCTTGGAGTGTTTCGCACGACGAACCACGAATCGTCGTCCACTATCATGCGCACGAGAATATATCCCGGATAAATCTTCTCTTCTTCTACTATTCTCTTCCCGCTCTTCACGCGAATCTTCTTCTCGGTCGGGACGATGACCTTGAATATCTTGTCTTCCATGCCGAGCGACTCTATGCGCTGTTTCAAGTTGCGCTCCACGGCGTTCTCGTAGCCGGCGTACGTGTGAATGGTATACCACCTCGCATCTTCTTCGCGGGGAGCGGTCTCGTCGCGGACTTCTTTTCGCTCAACCGGCGCTATGTCCGCCATCTGTTGAATTTCGTTTTCATCCATACGAGTGAGAATTAGCCGACGATGCCGCTTACAGCAGAGCCGAAGAAGTAATCAAAGAGGCTGACGACTAGCGCTATCGCGACGGCGATGGCGATGACGACGAGCGTGTGCGCGACGGCCGTCCGGTTCGTGGGCCAGACGATGTGGACGAACTCTTCGCGCACATGCTTCAGATAGGTGAGAGGTGATGTCATGGAAGAATGGTTCCGTAAATAAAAAAGCCCTGCGGGCTTTCAACACCGGCAGTATATCAGAGCACAAAAATGCGTCAAGCGTCAGCGGATTTCGTAGGTGATGGAGACGGAGGCGGTGTACGTGTTCTCGCCGGAGGGGATGTTCGGCGCCTCCGCCTTTGAGACCGAGGCGTCGCCGCCCATGCCGAATCCGTATATCGGATAGGGGAATCCGCCGGAGGACTCGCTGAAGTTCACTATCTTCCCGAGGCGCACCCCGAGTTGCTTCGCGAGAAGTTTCGCCTGCGCCTTGGCTTTCGCGATAGCATCGGCGCGGGCGGCGTCATACCCGGCTGTCTCGTCATCCAGAGCGAAAGCGGGACCGGAGAGGTTTTGGACTTCCAGCTCTCCGAGTCCGGCGAGAAGGTCGCCGACTTTCTCCAAGTTGCGCACGGTCACCTGCGTCGTCTGCGATACCTGATAGCCGGTCACTTTCGGCGTCCGGTAATCCGGAGGACAGACCGCTCCGAGCGGGCACGGACTCGGATAGGAATATTGCGGAGAAATGTTGTACGAGAGCGTCTTCACATCCTTCTCCGCGACGCCCTGCTCCTCCACGAAGGTGAGCGCGGCGTTGGCCTGCTCGGTGGTCGCCTTCTGCGCCGCGACGACGGTCGGCGCGGTGTTCTCAACGGTGAACGAGACGCGCGCGACGTCCGGCGGCATCGTCGCCTGGCCAGAGCCTTGCACGGTGATGGTGTCGGTTGCCGGCACGCCCGGGCGGCCGAAGCCCTGTACGGTGCCGACGATTTGCACAGCGAGGAAGCCCGCGAGCACGAAGAGCGCGATAGCGGCGGCGCGTTCAATGCGCTTGGGCGGAGCGATGTGCAGAGTTTTTTCTTCATTCATAGAGGTATGTTGATTATTGATAAAGACGATTGCCGACAGTATACCTTACGATTACGACTTATTCTCCCTGCAGGCCCGCGAGAAGCTGGCGAAGCGCGGCGGCCGCCGGGAGCGCCGCGGTGTCTAGGTCCGGGTCGGTCCAGTTCACGACTCCCCTGTCAATGGCGTCAAAGCGCAGGACATCGGCGCCGCGCGCGAGATAATACGCCGTATCAACGACGGCTTCAAACCTCTCTATGGAAACGACCGTGTAGCGGTGCGCGCCGAGCACGGTTGACGAATAGGCTATTGAGGGGACCGGCTCGCCGGAGGCGCCGCCTATGGCCGTCTCCTGTATGGTCGCGAGCGCGGTGGAGGAGGGGGCGATAGCGTAGCGGCGGATGATAATTTCGGCAGGTTCCTCCGGGGTCGGGCCGGCCTTCCGGTAGCTGGCGACGCTCGCGGAGTCCGGGAGCTCGGCGGGCGAGAACCCTTCCGGCACAGCGAACGCGATTCCGACATCCGAGAGCGACACGTTCGGCGGCGGGCACGCCGGGAATGTACAGGAGGGGCCGGTGCGGCCGAGCGCGGTGCCGTCCGGGCAGACGAGCGCGTCCAGCGTGCAGGCGATTGGCCGCGCCGAATATTCCACCGCGTTCCGATACATAAACCCTCCGATGCCGACGAGCAGGACGAATAGTATGCCGAAAAATAAGCTCCTCATGCGCGAATAATATCACTCACAGATAAAAATTGCTGGGCGACTATCGGGAATTGAACCCGAATTGAGAGCTCCACAAGCTCCAGTGTTAACCGTTACACCATAGTCGCCATGCACTCGTGCACAGATTTTTTATAACACGAATAGTCTAAGGTTCCCATACCCATGTTGGACGTACGACGTCCAACATGGGTTAGTAGCGCGGATTTTCTTCGGCGACGCCGGCCTCGTGGTTCGCGAGACGCGCGAGCGCGAAGAGAAGCGAAGATAGGCGATTCATATATGCGAGCGTCTCCGGCGACAAATCACAAAGATTCATTTCTTTTACTACGATAACTCTGCGTTCGGCGCGTCGCGCGAGCGTCCGCGCGACGTCTAACACAGCAGAGAGTTCCGTTCCGCCAGCGATAGAAAAGCCTTTGATTGGCGGGATTTCTTTTTCTATGTCATTCACCATCTTCCCCATCTCTTCCGCCGAGCCGCCTCTCAATCTTTTATCCGCTCCCGCGGTTTCTGCTTGAATAATAAAAAGTTTTTCTTTAACATCGCGCACTATGCCGCC
>JACOXQ010000013.1 GCA_016182285.1 Candidatus Kaiserbacteria bacterium | reverse complement strand
CACGACCACTATCTCGCTCCGGCATTAGTCGGCATCGGTACGTTCTTTCTGCCGTGCGGATTTACGCAGTCTATGCAGCTCTACGCGCTCTCCACCGGCAGTTTTATGCAAGGGGCGTTAACGATGGCCGTTTTTTCTCTCGGCACTCTGCCGATGCTGGCTCTCCTCTCGTTCGGCTCGCTTAACATCGCGCACAAGCCGTGGAAGGGAATTTTCTTCAAGACTGCCGGCCTCATCGTCATAGCGCTTGCCTTACTGAACCTCGCGAATGCGCTCGCCACGGCCGGCATTATCAATCCGCTCTTTAGCTTCTGATGCATATGAATAAACAGATGCTCATTTCTATTGTCATCAGCGGACTTCTGATAGGAACCGCATTCTGGTTCGTATCTGTACGGCCGAACGCAGAGAATGTCGGCGGGACGGTGCCGACTGCCGTAATTATTGACGGCAAACAGATTATAGATATCTCCGCGAAAGGCGGCTATTCTCCGCGAATGGTGGCGGCGAAGGCCGGAGTGCCGACTATTCTGCGCGTAAGCACCAATGGGACATTTGACTGCTCCGCGAGCCTCGTTATCCCGAAGCTTTCATACCAGAAATTTCTGCAGCCGACCGGCACAGAGGACGTTCTAATCTCCGCCGAACAGGCGCGCGGCGCGTTGCAGGGACTCTGTTCCATGGGGATGTACAATTTCCAAGTCGTTTTTAAATAAAAACAAACGAGAACGTTTTACACAGGGGGGTCTATGGACAGTCTAAAAAAGAGTCATACTAATGGTAGCGGACATCAGCCCCGCTTTAACCATCTTTATACACCTGCATGAAATCATTGCACGGTATCACGTTTATCCTCGTCGTCGTCGGCGGACTCAATTGGGGTCTCGTCGCACTCGGCAGCTATCTAGGCGGCAATTGGAATGTCGTGAATCTCCTCCTCGGCCAGTGGTCGGGTGTTGAGAATCTCGTATATCTGCTTGTCGGCCTATCGGCGATTTCTCTCATTGTATCGCACAAGCGCGATTGCCGGGCATGCGGCTCCGGCGCTTCGGGAATGGGGATGTAGAAATTGCGCAATGCAATTTCAAGAACCGCCGCCCGAAGGGCGGCGGTTCTTTGCTTGCGAAGCGGATGGGGAGAGATTCGAACTCTCGATACGGATTTTATCCCGTATAGCGGATTAGCAATCCGCCGCTTTCAGCCGCTCAGCCACCCATCCGTATTCAGCACAGTATCAAATTTAGTGCGCGAGGGCGAGCGGGATAACACTAAGCGCGCCGGCGTCGCGGAGCGCGTCAATGGCGGCTTGGAGCGTGGCGCCGGTAGTTATGACGTCGTCTACTATTATGTAGGTATGTTTGGAAATTTCGGCGGGGCTTGCACTGCGTAGCCTCGGCGAAGCAGTGAACGCGCCTCGCATATTTTCTTCTCGTTTTTCTCGCGCCAGAGATATTTGCGAGATTGTTTCGCGCGTGCGGACGAGCAATCCAGTTTCTATTTTAATTTCTAATTCTTGCACGGCGTGTTTTGCCACCTCTTCAACCTGATTGAACCCGCGTTCTTTCAGCCTCTCTTTTCCAAGCGGTACAGGCACAATATATATGTGGGACTTCCGATGTCCCACATCGTCGGCGTCGCGGAGATAGTCGGCGAGTACGGAGCCGAGGAGGCGGAAGGCGCGCTCACTCCCGTGATATTTGGCTTCATGTATCGCAGAGCGAACTTTCGGGCTGTCAAATGATAAAAGCGCGACTGTACCGGGACGTGTTTCCGGCACTACTCTCGGTTTTATTAATGAGAGAAAATCGTCGTCAGAGATGCTTCGCAATGCGATTTCATCCGCGCGCGGAGGAAAAAGGAAGTCAAATAGACCCATCGTGGTAGTATATATCCCATATGTCTTTTCTCGGTAATTTATTCGCAAAAAAGGAAAAAAGCGTTCTCGGCGTTGACATAGGCTCGTCCTCCCTGAAGGTCGTGCAACTGCGAAAGGAACACGGGAAGGCAGTACTGGAAACCTATGGAGAACTCGCGCTCGGTCCCTACGGCGGCGGAGAAGTGGGACAGGCGACGAATCTCTCCGCGGAGCAGATTACAGAGACGCTGAAGGACCTCTTGCGCGAGGCGAAAGTGACGACAAATATCTGCGGCGTTTCCATACCGTTCGCGCGCTCTCTGCTCACGCTCGTCAATTTGCCTTACCGGCCGGACCCGAAAGAACAGACAACCGTCATTGAACTGGAGGCGCGCAAGTATATACCGGTGCCGACAAGCGAAGTGCAGCTCGACTGGTTTATCGTGCCGAAAGCGAGTCCGTCACAACCCGGAGCCGAAGAGCCGAAATCAGCAGGAACTATTGAAGTGCTTCTCGTAGCCGTGCACAACGACGAGCTCTCTATGCTCCAGAAGGTCGTCGCCGGCGCCGGCCTCTCCGCCAGTTTTTACGAGATTGAAATATTCAGCACTATCCGCGCCGTGGTTGAAGAGCGCGTGAAGCCGGTCATGGTTATTGACGTCGGAGCCGCGTCCACCAAGACATACGTCGTTGAGCATGGCGTCGTGGCGCTCTCGCATTCAATCGGCACCGGCAGCCAGGACATCACGCGCGCCATCGCCATATCCGGCAATGTGTCCATCGCACGCGCTGAATCGCTGAAGAAGGAAGAGGGATTGGGAGGAAGCGGCGCCTTGGGCAGTCCCGAACTCGTCTTCTCTCGCATTTTCTCCGAAGTGCGCAGGGTCCTCATACAGTACGAGACGGAACATAAGAAATCAGTCACATCCATCGTATTTACCGGCGGCGGCGGGGTTACCAAGGAGCTCGGCGCGTACGCGAAGAACACTTTTTCAATAGACGTGCGCGTGGCCGACCCGTTCATCAAGACCGAAGCGCCAGCATTCATGCGTCCGGTGCTTGAAGGAATCGGCCCAGAGTTTGCTGTGGCGGTCGGCCTCGCGCTTCGCAAGCTTGAAGAGGTTTGAGTTTTGCACAGCGAGTTGCACAAAATGCGCTCGTGCATAGCGTATACTGAATAGGAAATGGCTCTTCCACCCACGATACCGACATCATTCGTTCCGCACTCGACTGCCGTTCCGCAGAAGTTCCGTTCGGACTTCACCGGCGCGTTCGGGTTTTTCGCGTACGCGGTCTTCGGCATCGTTTTCCTCCTTGCACTCGGGGTCTTCCTCTACGGGCGCATTCTCGCATCCGACCAATCTTCTAAAGATGCCGCTCTGGCCGAACAAGTAAAGAATATCGACCAAACAACCGTTGAAAATTTCATACGGCTTCGGGACCGACTCGTTTCCAGCGGGGCACTGCTCGCGAAACACGCCGCCTTCTCCGAGTTTTTCTCTTCGCTGGAGAAGATTCTTCCTTCAACGGTTCGTTTTACGACGCTCCGCCTCTCTATTGATTCCACAGGAGTGCCGGAAATAGAGGGGTCCGGCGTCGCGAAGAACTTCAATGCGCTTGCGGCCGCGTCAACGGCATTTGCGAAGGACGGGCGCATAAAGGATGCGATTTTTTCAAACATAGACATCGGTAAAGACAGTTCCGTCTCCTTCTCGCTTGCGGCGACGCTTGACCAGAAGATGGTCGTCTTTTCGCCATGAACAATCGCGTCCTACCGGCTCTCGCGCTCATACTTTCCGTCGGCATATTCTTCGCCTACGTGAAGCCGACGTGGTCCGGCCCTATAAAGGAGACAAAAGCGGCTATCGCTTATGATGAACAAGCGCTCAACGCGGCAAGCGCTTACCGCGCGAAACAGAACGAGCTCGCTTCAGCGCGCAACGCCATTGACCAAGACAACCTGAATCGGTTGTCCACGTTTCTTCCTGATTCCGTGGATAATGTGGGACTCATTCTTGACATTAACG
>JACOXQ010000045.1 GCA_016182285.1 Candidatus Kaiserbacteria bacterium | reverse complement strand
GAACTCGCCGTCGCTCCCGACATAGGGGCCGAAGCGGCCGGTGTTCGCGAACACCGGCTTTCCGGTTGACGGGTGCATCCCCAGCTCGCGCGGCAGTGACAAATACCTGACCGCATCTGAGAGCGTCACTTGCGAAAGGTCGGTGCCCTTTGGGATGCTCGCGCGTTTCGCCGCCATTCGTGGTCTTCCACGTTTGGCGGCGCCCTCCGTAGCTTTAGCGGAGTAGGGGGCGACTTTCGCTTCGTCTGCGGACAGTGCCATCTCCACATACGGTCCGAACCGTCCGTTCTTCACATAAATCGCGGCGCCGGTTTCCGGATGATTCCCGATTGGTTCGTCATTTTTCAGTTCTGTGCCGTCCTCCATCCGCGCCCCCAAGCAGTTCGGATACTTCTTACAGCTCATGAAGACGCCGCCGCGCCCGAGCTTGTTCTCCATCTGGCTTCCGCAAAGAGGGCAAGGGAATTCTGTTCCGGAGTCGCCGAGCGAAGTCGCTTTTGGCAACTTATCTTTGGCGCGCACGGCCTTTTCAAACGGCCCATAGAATGCGCCGAGCGTTTCTGTGTATCCGCGTTCTCCTCGCGCTATCTCGTCCAGTTCGTTCTCCATCTCTGCGGTGAAAGTGTCGCTCACATAAGTCGGGAAGTTTTCTTCCAGCCAACCGGAGACGACCATGCCGGTCGCCGTTGGCTTCAAGGCGCGTGCGAGCTTCTCTACATATCCTCTGTCTTGAATCGTCTTCATTATAGATGCGTATGTTGACGGCCGCCCAATTCCTCTTTTTTCCAATTCTTTAATCAAACCGGCTTCCGTGTATCTGTTCGGCGGTTCGGTCTGCTTCTCTTCAGCTCCAAGCGATATAAGTGATAGAGCGTCTCCGACGGCGAGCTTCGGCAATTCAACATCCTCTCCGCGCGCTTTCGTATCCAGCGCGAGCCAGCCTGGGAACAGCACGCGCGAGCCGTTCGCGGTAAAGGTGACTCCTTGCGGCAAGGTGTCACCTTTACACACGACGCACGTGCGCATAATCTTCGCCGCAGACATTTGCGAAGCGACGGCGCGCGTTCGGATGAGTTCGTACAACTGGACTTCGTCCGGAGCAGAGCCTGCGCGTTTATGAGAAGGGTCAGTCGGTCGGATAGCCTCGTGCGCCTCTTGTGCGTTCTTACTTGTAGTCTTATACGCGCGCACCTGCAGATATTCCTTGCCGAATTCTTTTTCAACTGTGCCGGCCATCTTCGCGACCGCTTCTTTCGCGAGGTTCACCGAATCTGTGCGCATATATGTGATGTGTCCGGCTTCGTAGAGCTTCTGCGCGGCGCGCATAGTGCGCGAAGGCGCGAAGCCGAGGCGAGTAGAAGCCGTTTGTTGCAGCGTTGAAGTGGTAAACGGCGGGCGCGGATTTCGCTCTTCGGCTTTTTCAGTAACGTCACCCACGCTCCAATGCGCGCTTCTGCCGGCATTAACAATCCTGTCGGCTTCAGCCTTTGCGGCAGGTTGTTCCGTACAGACAGTTTGCAGTTCGCCGGTCTTAGATTTGAATAAAGCACTCAACACAAAATACGTTACGGGCATAAACGCCTTAATCTCGCGCTCTCGCTCCGCGAGGATTCGGAGCGCGGGGGATTGCACCCGCCCTGCAGACAGTCCATATCTCACTTTTTTCCAAATCAGGCCGGACAGGTCGTAGCCAACGATGCGGTCCAAGACGCGCCGCGCTTCTTGCGCGCGGCGCAAGTTTTCGTCTATATCTCTCGGATGCCCAATCGCATCTTTTATCGCATCTTCTGTTATCTCATGATAAACAACGCGTTTAATATGTTTGGATTTTCGTGCTTCGTGCTTCGTGCTTCCAGAATTATCTTTGATAATTTGGGCAATGTGCCACGCGATCGCCTCGCCCTCGCGGTCGGGGTCGGTCGCTAGGTATATCTCGTCAGCTTTTGCCGCCGCGCGCTCTATCTTCGCTATTACTTCGCGCTTGTCTGCGGAGACGACATAGCGCGGTACGAATCCGCCTTCAATATCAACCGCGTCTTTATTGCTCTTTGGCAAGTCGCGCACGTGCCCGACAGAAGCAAGGACATCGTAATCCTTGCCTAAATATTTCTCAATCGTCCGCGCCTTCGTCGGCGATTCTACGATAAGCAACCGTTTAGCCATTCACTCACTCATAACGCACGTACCTATATATGGTCAAGTGCGCTTATGCAATTTCCACTAGTATAGGATGGTGGTCGGAGCCGGCGCGGTCGGGCAGGACTTCTGCATTTTTGATGGTGAACGAGTGCGAAACGAGGATGTGGTCAAGCTGTGAGCGCGAGAGTTGGTGCGTGATAGAGCCGGCGAGGGTGTTAACTAATTCATGCTGTACGAAACGTTTATTGATATCCGTGCGTTCACGGCGATGAAAGAACGCATCGCTTATTTTGCCTCACAGAATCCAGTTTAATATTGAAATATGCGGCGCCTCTATTGTATTAAAGTCTCCGCAGACTATTGTGGGTCGCGATGGGTCTCGTTCAGCCATCGCTGTTTCAAACTCCTTCAGCCGCCACGCTGGCTGTGCGAGGATTAAGTGGAGATTCATAACCCGCATTGATTTTCCGCCGACCGTCACATCAACATACAGACCGCCGCGGTTGCGTATTTTGGAGAAAAAACGCCACGGCATGAGATGCACGAAAATTCTCGTACGCAAAGGCAGAAGGTGCCAGTATTCAGGAAAAAGTATTTCGCCGGAATTTGAAATCTGATGCCGCGACAGAATGACATTAAACATCCGCACAGCATCCGTCCCGTGCATTCTCTCCACATCAATTCGCGATGCTATTGAAAAAAGAAGCACTTGTAATTTTTTCAAAAAATCTTCCGGCACTTCTTGCAGACAGAAAATATCAAAGTCACTCTCCGAGATGAACTTAAACGCGCGGTCCAACTCGCGATTGCGAAACAGCATATTCCAAGAATAAATTTTCATGTTCTGTGCCACGCGCCGAATTCTTCGCGGATGAGCCCGCGGAGTTCCAGCGCGACGAGCGCGGTCAACGCCTCGCCGGTGCCAATGTTGGACGTCGTACGTCCAACATCGGATGTTGGACGTACGACGTCCAAACATGAACGGAGAATCTCGTCCCGCGTCATCGGCTCGTCCAGCATATTCCAGATAACAAGTTCGGCATCTTCAAGGTCGCTCGGTGCCACACCGGTCGCCGGGCTTTCGCGTGGGGCGATGTGGAGCGCTTCAAGAATATGAAGAGGGTCGCTAACGAGTGCGGCACCAAGGCGGATGAAAAGATGCGAGCCGAAGGCGTGCGGGTCGCCGATACGATGAGGGATCGCGAGCAAGTCTTTATTGTATTCGCCTGCGAGCCGCGCTGTAATAAGCGTACCGGACTTCTGCCCGGCTTCTATTATAAGTATCGCATCAGAGAGCCCGACCATAATGCGATTGCGCTCGGGGAAGTAGTAGACGCGCGAAGGCTCGTCCGGCGGGTATTCAGAAATCATCCCTCCTCCGGCCTTTAGAATTTCTTTTGCAAATGGGCGGTTACTGCGCGGGTACAGAACATCATCGCCGAGCCCCGAGCCAGGTACGACGAATGTATGCAAGCCGGCAGAAAGGGCGGCCTTGTGCGCACATGTATCAGTGCCTAGTGCCAGCCCGCTCACAATAGAAATAGGATAACCAGCCAAACCAGTTATTAACTTCTCGCACGCCTCCTGCCCATAGCGCGTCATCGCGCGGCTGCCGACTACCGTGAGCATCTTGTGTCCCGCGGGCGGCAACGCGCCCCTAACCCACAGCCGCTCCGGCGGTTGCGGTATCTCCAGTAATTGCTTCGGCCATTCACTCCTATCCAATTCCCGAATCTCCATAGGTGCAGTATACCGTGCGCCAGTGATGCCAAATAATGTTCACAACTATCCACAAGATGAAGCGATCGCTCTAAGTCTTGGATAGTTGACG
>JACOXQ010000044.1 GCA_016182285.1 Candidatus Kaiserbacteria bacterium | reverse complement strand
TGCGCCGATGATGAGATGTTCACCGGCGTTTCAGAAACGATGCGCCCGACGTTTTTCGGGCGGAACCAGATGAGATACACGATTTCAAGAATACCGAACGTGTTGATGACCAGAAGCACTATGAACCACTTCTTCTGGCCGGCTCGTGCGGCGGTCCAGAGAGAATATCCTTTCAGAACGATTGTCCAGAGTACGACGACGAAAATAAGCGGAATGAAGATTGCCGCGAATTGCGATGTGAAAGGCGAATAGAGAGGCGAGAAATCTGGCATATGCGCTGATTATACCATACAATCCTTTGTATGCGATATCTCGGCATTGATTACGGGAGCAAAAAAGTCGGTCTCGCTTTATCAGACGAGGCGGGGACGATGGGCTTTCCGTATGGCATTATTCCCAATACCCCGCATTTGTTCGAGGATTTACGGAAAATTATCGAGAGAGAAAAAATAGGGGCTGTTGTAATCGGCGACGGGCTCAATCTCGATGGCAGTAAAAATACAATAACGGCCGGCGTCGTTGGTTTAGCGGTAGAACTTGATCAATCGGGTATTCCGGTTGCCATAGAACGGGAGATATACACGAGTGCGGAAGCTCGACGGCAACTTGAGCGAGAACCCAAATCACGGTCGCCAAAAACGAAAAAGAACATTGATGATTCAGCCGCCGCCCTCATTCTTACCAGTTACTTAAGTCACGTACCACATGACGAAAAGCCGCATCAGTTTAGAGGATTTCTCAAAGATTGAGGTGAAAATTGGTACCGTGCGAAGCGCCGAGCGCGTGCCTGAAACCGATAAATTGCTCCGTCTCACAGTTGATTTTGGCGAAGATTCTGGGCCGCGTCAGATTATTTCAGGCATAGCCGTTTACGTTCCAGAGACGGAATCGCTCATAGGCAGACAGCTCGCGTTCGTGACGAATCTGGAACCGAGAACGATACGAGGTCTTGAATCAGACGGGATGCTTTTTGCGGTTGGTTCCGGAGAATCGTTTGCGTTTCTCGCTCCCGATAGGGAAGTCTCTCCTGGCACGAGCGCACATTGACGCGCATCTCCGCGCCGCACGCGCGGTATACTGTCCATATGTCTCTCGCTCTTCGCGAACGTATCCGTACCGCATTCGCGCCTCCGCGATATCTGGCGCTGCCGCTATCGGGCATTGATCTGTCCACGAGCGGAGTCAAGGCGGTGCGTCTCGCCGAGGGTGCGCACGGGCTCACTCTCGAGAGCTATGCCGATATGCGTCTGCCGTCGGGCGCATATGCCGACGGAGAGATAATTGACCGTGCCGCGGTCGCCAAGGTTCTCGCCGAAGCCGCGCGAACAGTCGGCATTTCAGCCGCCAATGTGTCCCTGCCCGAATCGAAGTCGTATCTTTTTGAAATGCCGGTTTCCGGCGGAAGCGCCGCCGAGTGGCGCACGGCGGTGGAACAGCGTCTTGACGAGTTCGTCCCCCTGCCTCCGTCAGAAACTGCGTTTGATGTTATCAGTGCGGGACATTCGGAACACGGCGACACTCTGGTCTCCGGCATCGGTTTCGCGCGCCGCATCATTGACGACACTCTCTCCGTATTTGACCAGTCGGGAATCAGAGTACAAGCCCTCGAGGGGGAAACGTTCGCCTTCTCCCGCGCTTTGCTCGCGCGAGGCGACGAATCCACGGCGCTCATTATTGATGTCGGCAGGTCAACGACGAAAATATCCATCGTTGCTCGGCGCATACCGTGTTTCGCGACGACGATCGGGTTCGGCGGGCACTCGCTGACGCTCGCTGTGCAGAAACATTTCGGCGTTACGGAAGCGGAAGCGCGAAAAATAAAAGCGGAACGCGGGATTGTGCCCGTACCGGGGAATGAAGATTATCTCGCCGCCATGCTTTCAACCGTATCCGCCATTCGGGATGAAATTTCAACGCGGCTCGAGTATTGGCAGGAAAAAGTCTCGGTATCAAGGGCGCGCGCGCCGGTCACGCGCGCGATTCTCGTCGGAGGGAACGCTTCGGTGCGCGGGTTCTCGGAATATCTTGAAGGTGCGCTTAGGGTCCCGGTCGTTACCGGAGACGTATTTACGAACCTCGCTTCGCGCGACGAATGGGTGCCGGCCATCGACTACACGGAATCGCTCGCCTACGCCGCCGCAATAGGCCTCGCTCTGCGCGATGACGCAACATCGTATGCGTAACGCTCTCACCAATCTCCTGCCGCCCGAGCGCCAGAGGCTTCTCTCCAGAGATTATGCGCTTCGCGTCGGAACGGTGGTTGCGGTCCTCGCGACGGCTCTCGTGTTCTCCGCCGCCGCGCTTCTAATCCCGACCTACGTATATTTGGGAGGAAGCGAAAATACTAAAAAAGCGGATTTGGCCCGCATAAGGTCCGTTCTTTCTTCTGCAGACGAGGCTGAACTTTCCGCCCGACTCTCTGTCCTATCGGCAAATGCCGCCGAGCTCATGGCGCTTTCAAGCGCTTCGTCCGCAAGCTCTGTCATCCGCGAGACGCTTTCCATACCGCGCCCGGGAATCGCTCTTTCAGGATTCTCTCTCACCGTCCCGATGAACAATGAATCCAGGACACTGGTCGTCACCGGCTCATCCGCAACGCGCGACGCCTTGCGCGGCTATCAGCTCGCACTGCAGGGAGCGCCTTTCATACGTTCGGCGGTTCTGCCCGTTTCAGCGTACGCGAAAGACAGCAATATCCCATTCGCGATAACGATAACTCTCGCGCCATGAAATCCTCGCTTACACGTCTGCTCATATGGATTTCCGTATGCGCCGCATCTCTCGCAGTCTACGGATTTTGGTATTCCGCCATCGCCGGCAGAAGCGCGGCGGTTGCCGATTTGCAGAGCCAGATTGACAACAGGATGGAAGCGGCCGGACGCGTCGCGGCCGCGCGGACGGCGCTCGCCGAAATAGCGGGAGATGAGTCCGCCGTACAGAATTATTTCGTTCCGGAAACAGGCGTCGTGCCGTTCATTGACAACCTCGAAGCGCGCGCACTTGCGCGAGGGACGGCGATGAAGGTGCTGTCCGTCTCCGTAGGGAATTCGGCCAAGAAGCCGACGCTCGTCCTCTCTTTCTCCATCCGCGGGACATTCGACGCCGTCATGCGCACGGTCGGCGCGATTGAGTACGCTCCATACGACATATCGGTGTCGAGGCTCTCGCTCGTAAAAGAAGAAAAGAGCTCGTGGAACGCCACTCTGGAATTAATCGTCGGTTCGGTACCGGCAAGCGTCGCGACAAGCACAAGAGAAGCTGTTCGCAAGTCGGTTTCTTTTCACGGCATATGAGTACCATTAATTTCATCCGCTCGTTCGTAAGCCGCCTGCGGGACTCTGCGTACATTGACCCTGTTCGCGACTGGCTGATAATTCTCACTCTCTTTATATTTGCATTCGCAGGCATCGTAGTATGGAACGTATGGGCATTTGACACGGTCGCGCGCGGCGGAGTCATCGGCACCAGCGCCACGAGCACGCAGCCGGTCTTTAACGGCTCCTCTATTGACGCCATCCATTCCGTATTTGAAAAGCGCTCCGCCGAGGAGGCGAAGTACATTACAGGCGTCTACCGATACGCCGACCCCAGCCAATAACTTCGCAATTTGGCTGGCCCGCCCAGCTGCACAGGCTGCTGGCGGGCTTCACTGTACAATGGTAAGTATGTTCTACGTGTACGTGTTATATAGCAGAGTAGCCGATAAATTTTATATTGGTTACTCTGCCGATTTGAAAAGAAGAGTGATGGAACACAAAAGCTGTACGTCATTATCTGACCGAACAATAAAAAATCTGAAACTCGTGTACTATGAGGCTTGTCTGTCCAAGGAGGATGCACAACTGCGAGAAAAACAACTGAAAACGGGCTTCGGCAGACAATACTTAAGAAAAAGATTGCAAAGTTCTATATCGCCCCCATAGCTTAATGGATAAAGTAGCGGACTTCTAAGCCGTTGATGTCAGGTCGTAGTTCCCACAAGGGATTGGGAGTTCGGGTCTCCCCCGCGGCACCTGATTTTTAATCACTGGACTTTAGGCGAGAAGTGGAGTACGTTTCTCGTGGGCAGAAGGTCTTCAGACATACGTCGAAGGGAATTTTTATGGAGCAGTCAACCATGAATATTGTTGAATTCTGTACCTTGCTCGATACGCACAATGTTTGGAGCGAATCATTAGCTCATGCCGCCACTTTCTTGTGTGACCGCGATAAGCTCATTGTTATTGAACGGAAAGGCTCTGATTTGGTCGAGGTGGTCCAACATCTCGTCGAGAAAAGATTGCATCCAATAATCGACAAAAAACTCAAGTTGGTGTTTGGAGTAACTAGCGGTTCGCATATGTTGCTCCGTGCAGAGTTATTTCGATATTACTATTACGAGCGCGATCCCAAATTGAATCTTCCAGGGGTTGGATCCTACGAATCGGCAGACCGATATATAAGCGAAGGGTATGGATATTTCATCTCTTCGCAACGTGAAAACACAATCGTTGTTGGAGTTCCTTATCGACCGGACAGTTTCGACAAGGACCTTTTTCTGACATATGAACTCGACCGTATCTAAGCCGTAGCATGATTTTCCGGAATCAGTGCTGCGGTTTTTTGTTGAGTTTCGTTCGTTCGCGTGCTTGTATTAAAAGAATGCACCCTTAGCTCAGTTGGTAGAGCAACTCATTTACACTGAGAAGGCCGTGGG
>JACOXQ010000043.1 GCA_016182285.1 Candidatus Kaiserbacteria bacterium | reverse complement strand
CATCTCTACAGCCGCACGCGCGACCTCTTTGAAGAATTTTCAACTGCGTTTACCGATGCGGACGAGGTGCTCATCGCGCCCATCTACGCGGCGCGCGAGGCGGACGACGGCTCGGTCTCAAGCGCCCTGCTCGCCGAGCGCGCGAACGGCAACGGTACGCGCGCCCGCGCCGCCACGTTTGCAGAAATTGAACGCATATTTCAGACCGAACCATCCGCAGGCGATGTAGTAATGACCATGGGCGCGGGAGACATCTACAAGGTCGCCGACGCGCTCGTGTCGCACAAATAAAAAAGCCCCGCCGGAACGGGGCTTTCAAACACGACTGCGAGAGTCGTGCATCAAGCATTGCGCTTGACGACGAACAGATTGCGCCGAGACGGGTCCTTACCGTCGCTCATATGCGCTAAAGAAGGGAATTCGCGGAGGGAATGTGTCGCCCATGCACGCCTAATGCCGGCATCGCGCGCTTGATTGACGAAGAGGGATTCCATGTCCAGAAAAACGTTATCGTTTTTCCGAACAGTTGACCCATCCCAGAGTGTGTCCACCAGCTTAATCAGCGCGCGATTGTACGCACCGTACTCCGGATGCATCGGGTGGTGGTTAAACAGTTCTGTCGGCACGGAGAACATCATGCACATCACGATTTCGTTCAGAGGCGCGCCCTTTTTAAGGAATTCCTCAATGAGTGCATACACGATGCTCACATGCTGCCGAGCCGGCTTACCGAGAACTGCGTTCCGCTCAACGAGCGAATCGCGTCCGGCGTGAGCGACTATCATATGCTCGCCGGCTGTTGCGATAATGAGCGGACACCCAGCGGCGCTCATTACGAACGCCTCGTCCTTATAGAGAAAGACGCCATCTGCCGGACATTCGGAATTTCGGTACATCGCGGCTTCTCCGAGTTGAATTTTGTTTTTCCGTATAGCTTCTTGATGAGCCACTACGGCGCTCATAGCCGATACGTTCGGCGCGTACGCCGTCCTCACGCCGATACTGCCGAACGCGGCGCGAACGCCGTTAGCGAGCGCATGGCGCTTTAGGACGTCATCTTGCGTCTGTATCGGACGCAACGACCAACTCGGAAATCCATACCTCCAAGCGTCGCACGGAGACCAAACATTCACTTCGGCCGACGCCTTCCCGACAGGAATATCAAACATGTACATTGTTCCGCTCCTTTGTGGTTGATGGATTGTGCTTCCGAGTTTGATTTTAACGCATTGCTATAATATGTCAACTAAGGTAGTGTGAACAAATGGGAACGCCCTTCGATATGACTCAGGGTAAACTCTCAATCATCGCGACGCCGATAGGGAATCTGGAGGACATCACGCTCCGCGCTCTGCGAACTCTGAAAGAGTGCGATGTTATCTATGCCGAGGACACGCGCGTCATTTCCAAGTTGCTCGCGCGCTACGAGCTTAAGAAACCGCTTCAGCGACTGGATGCGACTACAGAAATGAAGAAAGCAGATGAAATTATCGCGCGATTAGAGAACGGCGAGCATGTGGCGCTCGTGAGCGACGCCGGCACGCCTGCTATTTCCGACCCCGGATCGCGGCTTATAGCCGCGATCCGGCCCTTCGTAGCTTCACGCGAAGAAGGGCGGCAAATAGTCATAGAAGCGATACCGGGGCCGTCGGCGCTCACCGCCGCGCTCTCTATCGCAGGACTGGATGCAACCGGCTTCACTTTTCTCGGATTTCTGCCGCACAAAAAAGGCCGTCAGACTGCGCTGAAGAAAATCGCACAAAGCGAATATCCGGTTGTGCTATATGAATCTCCGCACAGGATATTGAAACTGCTGAAAGAACTTGTGCAACACCGGGTGTCGCACATTACGATTGCACGCGAGCTTACCAAGATTCACGAGGAAGTTATCTCCGGCACGCCAGCCGAGCTCCTTGTGCATTTCTCTCTGCACCCCGACACCGTCCGCGGCGAGTTTGTGGTGATTGTGGCGCCCTGATATACTGCGCTCATGTCTAAGCCAAGCATTCTGATGCTCATCGGAATTTTAACAATTATAGTTCCATTTTCCGGACTACCGGCATCGGCGCGCGCATTTATGACGGTTGTTCTCGGCGCAATCGCATTCGGCATCGGCCTCTCTCTGCGCACGAGAAGCGAATGAGTTTTTGCTATACTAGAGCGTAATGGAGAACCCGGAACGCGTTACGTACTTCGCGGCCACCGACTCGCGGGGGAAGTATGTCCCATTCGGCATCAAGGCGAAGGACCGCGACCGCCACATGTACGTCATCGGCAAGACGGGGATGGGCAAGTCCACCCTCCTCTTAAACATGGCCATACAGGACATTCGGAATGGCGAGGGACTCGCCTTCCTAGACCCGCACGGCCTGACCGTTGAAACATTGTTGGACTTCATTCCAGAAGAGCGCATAAAAGATGTCGTGTACTTCGCCCCGTTTGATTTAGAGCATCCGCCGGCCTTCAACGTGATGGAGGACGTCGGCTACGACAAGCGGCATCTCGTCGTCAGCGGCCTCATGGCGACCTTCAAGAAGATATGGGAGGACGCGTGGAGCGCGCGCATGGAGTATATACTCACGAACACGCTCCTCGCACTCCTAGAATATCCGGACGCGACGCTTCTCGGAGTAAATAGGATGTATACGGATAAAGAATATAGAAAAAAAGTAGTGGAGAACGTTAAGGACCCGGTGGTTAAGGACTTCTGGACGAAGGAATTCGCCAACTATGGCGACCGGTATACGCAGGAAGCGACGCCGGCCATCCAGAATAAAGTGGGCCAGTTTACGGGAAACCCGCTCATCAGGAACATCATCGGCCAGCCGAAGTCCTCCTTTGATATCCGCACGATGATGGACGAAAAAAAGATTCTCATCATCAATCTCTCCAAGGGTCTCGTGGGCGAGACCAATATGCGCCTATTGGGCTCAATGCTCACCACGCGCATCTTCCTCGCCGCGATGAGCCGCGCCGGCATCCCCGCGGGCGAACTGGCGAAACTGCCGCACTTTTATTTTTATGTTGACGAGTTTCAGAACTTCGCCAACGAAACCTTCGCCGAGATTCTTTCGGAATCGCGCAAATATAAATTGAATCTCGTCCTTACGAATCAGTACATAGAACAAATGGAAGAGGAGGTGCGCGACGCCGTGTTCGGAAATGTCGGCACTACGGTCGCATTCAGAGTCGGCCCGTTTGACGCGGAGACGCTTGAGACCGTCTTCTTGCCGCGATTTACCAAGGAGGACCTCGGCAGTCTGGATAAGCGGCAGGTATATCTCTCGCTCATGATAGACGGCGTCGGGAGCGCGCCGTTCTCGGCGGTGACCATACCGCCGATAGAGGCTCCGCCTGTGTCGTATCGGGAACAGGTTATCGCCGCTTCGCGAGAGCAGTTCACATCGCTTCGCGCGGGTGTGGAGAAAGTAATCATAGAAGAGCTCACTGCGAGCGCAGTCTCCGAGGTACCGCCGGACGCGCGAATGCGGAAGAAACCCCGTCCTCCGCTTAGAGCTACGGAGGGCGCAGCGGCTCGTCCTGTCCCGCATGCTCCGACCGCAATTCCACCGGCTCCACGCATAGAAAGACAGCCTGAAAGGCAAGCATTCGCGGCTCGTCAAGCGCCTCCTCGGCCGCCTGCCGTTGTCACTAAGAGTGCGGAAGACCTTAAAACGATTCTGCGCAATATGACCGCGAAGACCGGAGTTGAAAAAGAAAAGAAACAGACTGAACACCAGCAGTCGCTGAAGAGCACGCTGGCAACTGTCTTGCAGAACAGCCAACAAACAACAGCAAACAAACAACAGCCACAACGGCCCGCGGCGGCGGAGCCGCCGCGGGCGAACCCGCCAGCCCGAGTCGCCGAAGAGAAGAAGCCTTTTGAAGTGCCCGAAGACGCCTTGCGGAAGGTTCTCAAGGGCGATATATAATAACCGCCATGCGCCTCGCCAGCCTGTTTGTTCTGGTTCGCGCATGCGGACAGCCCACCGACTCTAACAACCTACACCGTTTCGTACGGCACAATCTATCCGACGGCAACTGCCGAGTCTGGTCTCGCGACGACTACTGCTATTGATATTGCATTTTCCGAGCATGTAAAGGCATCTATTAAAATACTGTCCGCAAGCGGCACTTTGATTAAATCGCTATACACGAGTTCTGGCGTTACGAATCCGACGCCGAAAATTTGGGATGGAACGAATAATGCAAGCACACTGGTAGGTAACGGCACTTACACCATTCTCATTTCGGCCACATCCACAGCCACAAGTCTCACAATGACTGACTCATCCAAAACAGTTGTTATTGCATCATCTGATTCAACTCCTCCAGATACTTCTTCCGACACGACGACAGAGACGACTGCCTCGTCCCCAAGCGGCGGGCCGCCGGAGTACATTCCAATCCCGACGCTACGCATAATTACCGGTGGCGATAAAACCGTATCCTCCGGCGCGGACACGGCATTTACCGCGGTTGTGTATGACGGAAAAGGCAATAGGCGCGATGAAGCTCTTATTTTATGGTCGTTCGGCGACGGGATGCAGAGAACCGGCGCGAATGTCTACCATAAATATTACGAGCCGGGAGAATACATCGCAGTCGTGCGTGTTTCTACGCCTGACGGCGGTGATGCGTTTATTGAAAGTATCGTTACGGTGAAGGATGCGAGTATTAAAATAGACTCCGTTTCTGCGCGCGGCATCTCCCTTACCAATA
>JACOXQ010000042.1 GCA_016182285.1 Candidatus Kaiserbacteria bacterium | reverse complement strand
GCCCGCGCGCTTGCGAAAAAACTCCTCGCATAGTTCTTGCGATATGCGCCCCTTTGCCGCCTCGACGCGAACGCGTCGGGGCGGCTTTTCTTTCATTCGTGTTCCAATCGTCTGTGGAAAAACACGCTTGCGGTGGTGGACGGATACAAGGATTTGTGGAGCGCTTGCAGGCATGCTACAATAACAAGCACTTTTACTAGTAATGTTTTCTCTATCTATGTCGTATATCTTAAGAAATAATAAAGAGGTTCTCATTATCTCCATTATCTCAATTTCCTTGTCCATTTTTTTCGCCTTTTTCTTTTTGTTTTTCTTGACAGGCATTGCGTTCGAGCAAGAAGCTGACGCGACTGCAGCAGAAGATATCGCCGCGATTACGCAGGGGGGTGTCACGCCGCAGAGTCCCCTCTATGCCACTGACCGTTTTTTTGAGCGAGTAGGGCTTTTCTTCGCATTTAACCGTTCCGCGCGCGCCGCGCAGCTCACAGCGATTGCCGAGGAGCGCCTTTCGGAGGCGCGCGCGCTTTCGGAGGACGACGACGAACGCGCCGAAGTACTCGTAGAAGAATACGAAACAACACTTGAACGCGCGTCTCTTGAAGCGGAGCTTTCTGGAAATGAAACAACAGAAGCGCGTTTTTCAGAACAAGTGGCGAGGCATTTTTCCGTGCTTGACCGCGTAGCAGAGCAGGTTCCGGAGCAGGCGCGCGAGAGCATTGTTGCGGCACGCGAACGTTCTGTTGAAAACCATATCGCGGTAATGCGCACTCTTGCCGAGAAAAATCCGGAACGCGCGGCGGAGGTGTTTGCGGGCGTCGCAGAACGTCGCGCGAACGCTACAGCGCGGAAAGCCGATGATGAAGGCGAAGACGAGGCGGAACGCGCGCGCGAGATTAATGCGCGCGCCGAAGAGTTCGGAAAATACGCCGAATTCGGTGAGGAGATTTCGCTCATCGCGCAGGGTCTTCGCACTGGCGAAACGACGGTAAAAAATCTCGTGGACCGCGCGACCGCACAGCATATTCAGGTTCTTGAAGATGTCCGCGCGCGCGTGCCGGTAGAAGCGTTGCAGGGGATTGATTCCGCGCTTCAAAACGCGCGCAGGGTGCAGGGGGTTATTCCCGGCGCTCTTTCCGACATACAAATTGAAGAGCGCATAGAAGCGCGGCGCGGTGAAGCCGCTGATCGTCGCGAAGAGGCGATTCAAAGAATTCAGGAAAACGGCGGCAAGGTGCCGGCGCCTGTCCGTTCGCCGCTTCTTGACCGCGCCCGCGAGTCCGCGCCTCAAGATACCGGAGCGCGCACCGCGCCGTCACCATCCGGTATTCGGAACGAGCAAGACGCTCTACGCGAAGCAACACAGCAGGTGGAGCAACAGCAAGGCAAAAGCGACGCAGGAGGGACATTGCGCGGATTGCCCACTCCAGCTAGAGGAATATAACGGCGGACCATGAAGCATGGAACCTGAAACATGAAGCATAAAATCGGCGCGACAAAGTCGCGCCGATTTTATGCTGTTTGATGTTACCTATTTCGTGTTTATTACGACAAGCGATGGGCAAAATGCAATACGAAGTTTTGCATTTTCTCCGCCTAGCCCGCTCTAAGCCGTGCGGCCTAGAGTAGGCTGACGCAGTCGGCCAGGGAGCGAAGTCGTAACAAAGGTTAATACCGCCCGCCCTGGGCGGGCGTGAGTACGAGCGCAGCGAGTGCGGTATTATTACATCGGGGCTCTGCCCCGAGGAACCTTTATACCCTATGTTTTTTGTCGCTGTTAAGGTAGTATATGCGGATGACTATTTTAGAGAAATGGTACGCAAAAGCGGCTTTCCTCGCCGTCTTTTTTGCATTTGGCATAGCGTCAGGCATTTGGATTGTTCACGAGCGCGCGGAAGCGTGCAGTAAGAACTACACTTTTATTAATGCGGGCGTTGTATGTGGGAAACCAGCCGTAATCAAAAAAACCGGCTATGCGGAGACGCAGCAGAAAATCAGCGAATTCATAGAGGCGGAACGCGCGGCGGGGCACATTTCAGAAGTCGCGCTCTATTTCCGCGACCTTAAGAACGGTCCCGTTTTTGGCATAAACGAACTTGTCGAATTCGCGCCAGCAAGCCTCTTAAAACTTCCGCTCGCGCTCGTGTTCTTAAGCGAGGCGGAGCGGGAGCCAACGCTTCTTGCGCAAACGTTGTCGTTTGACGATCTCGGGTGGCGACAAAAACAGGAATTTCCTCCTCCAGAAAGCATAGAAGCGGGGCGCCCTTATTTGGTAGAAGAACTCTTGAGGCGCATGATTGTCTATTCCGACAATCTAGCGGCGGAACTCTTGGAAACCCACATAGCGGCTATCCGTGGGAAAGATGTCGTTAAAGACACCTACCTTGAACTCGGCATTATCGCTCCAGGAGATATCTTTGATGAAGCAGTGAATGTCCGCCGATACTCGTCAATTTTCAGGGTTCTCTATAACGCATCGTTTCTGACGCCTGAATTCTCGGAGAAAATCTTGGGATGGCTCGCCGATTCCACTTTTAAGGACGGGCTTACGGGGGGAGTGCCGGAGAACATTCGTATCGCGCATAAGTTCGGCGAAAGAGAACGCTCCAACGGAATCCTGCAACTTCACGATTGCGGCATCGTCTATTATCCGGAGAACCCGTATCTCCTGTGTGTCATGACGCGCGGGAATGATATGCAAGAACTTGCCGCGGTCATTAAGGCGATTTCAAAAGAAGTGTATGAAGAGGTGAATTCAAGGCGATTGTAGGAAAAACACTAAAGTAATGCAGGAAAAATAGGCTGCGCAATAAAAAAGCAAAGCAACGAATGGTGTAGAGACAAGCGACAAAGCTTGCCTCTTTTTTTCTAATGAGTTCCGTGACACATGTGGATAAGAAACAGGGAGGAGAGAGCCGACATACGATACAATTAAAGAACAATTTCAATAAAAAATTCGTGCGACAATGCGGGAAAAATTTTCGCAGGACGCTGTGTATATGTGAGGAAAAACAAAAGCGACACAATTGCGATTTTTTTTGCAGTTCTGATTTTAACAATCAGCGCATTTTCAACGTTTTTCTCTTTTGCTTCCATCGTAGCCGCCGCCCCTCCGCCGCAGATTCTAAATTTTCAAGGACGCCTTGCAAATGGGTCCGGTGACCTCCTCACGGGCACCCATTATTTTCGATTCTCCATTCATGACGCTTCCACAGGCGGCAACCAACTGTGGCCGTCCGGTGATGCTACTCCCTGCACTCACACTCTCTCTGTCACAGAGGGCGTGTTTGTCGCCGGCGTCGGTGATACGACAGAGTGCGGCGACCTGCTTGATTTTGATTTCAGCACTAACAATGACATATATCTCGGGGTACGAGTTTCTACAGCCGCCGATTCTGGTTTTGAATCGCTCTCCCCTCGCCAGCGGATTGCAAGCGCGGCATTCGCGCAGGTTGCAACAGCAGTTGTCGCAACGACAAGCCCGGCGACTCCATCAAGTTTTGGCACGACGACTCCTCTTGGCTATTCCGTTGTTTCTGTTGATGCCACATCCACCGGCTCGATTCCCCTTTCGGTTCGCGCGGCGGCAGGTCAGACCGCAAATCTTTTCCAAATTCAGGATTCGGCTGCTGCGGATATTTTTTTCATAAATTCAAGCGGCGGCTTCATATCCTCCGCCTCATCCACCGTGGCGGCTAACTTTCAAGTTGGGGGTGTTCTCCACGCGTCCTCAACACTACTCCTCTCTCTTGGCCAATGCACCCAAGCGCTTGAGACCAACGCGTCAGGCGAGATCATCTGCGGGACGGACGATACGACTGTGAGCTCTGTTCCTGTTCCCGGCGAGGCATTTGGAGTCATCTCCTCAGATGTCTTTAACATCCTCACCCCCACGACGACTCCCTTCTCTGTCTTGATTGGCGGCACGAACACCTTAGGCATCGGCAACTACATTGAAGCCCCCCGCGCGCTTCTTGCGGTCGTGGCAACCTCCTCCGCCTCTATCTTAATCCACGCCTCTT
>JACOXQ010000041.1 GCA_016182285.1 Candidatus Kaiserbacteria bacterium | reverse complement strand
GCTCCGGTTCCGGGCGTAGGCGCAAAATGAATAAAGAACCGGATCGGGATAAATCGCTAGACGAGACCGGCAAAGCATACGGTATTCCTCCGCGCGCTCCGGATTCTCTCTCACGAAGATTGACGTGTTGAAGGACGATTCAAACGTTGCCGGGAGTGCCGCGAAAACGTTCGCGCCGGCGGGTACTTTGCCCGTATCGCGCGCAAATCCGATAGGCTCGGTAGACCTGTCTCTTTCTGCAATAGGCACCTATTCGTCGCTTCAGGCGTTCCTCGTCGGCATAGAAAATAGCGCTCGCCTCATTGATGTTCGGGACATTGTCGTGAAAGGTTCCGACACGGGCGTGTATACGTACCAGATGACGCTCCGCTTGTATTGGCTCCGCTAATGATTATGCCCTGACATATGAAATCCAACACGATAACAATTATCATAGCCGCGCTCGTCGTTGCCGCCGGCGCATACTGGTACTTCTTTACCGGGACCGGGAATGAGCCGCCGTTGACGGCAGGGACTGCAGACAATCAAGAGCAGTCGCGTTTTCAAACGCTGGTGAGCGAATTGCAGTCCATTTCCTTCAATACAGGCATATTTTCGGAGCCGAGCTGCTCCGGTTCCGGGCGTAGGCGCAAAATGAATAAAGAACCGGATCGGGATAAATCGCTAGACGAGACCGGCAAAGCATACGGTATTCCTCCGCGCGCTCTCGGGGACCCTCCGGCGGACGAAGAAGTTTTTAAATACATACCAATAGATTCCGCGAAGCATTACGGGTTCGTGCCGCTTGACGAGGTAGACGGCGCTCTTGAAGTAGGCATCACCGATCCGGACAACATTGAGGCGCTTGACGCGCTCCAATTCATATCCGGAAAAATCGGCATTCCGTATAAAATTTTTCTCATAACGAAACAGGATTTTGACCGCGTGATTGATGCGTATCAGAACCTTTCCGGCGAAGTCGGCAGAGCGCTCTCCGAATACGAAACGACGTCCAAGCCGAATAAGGGGACGCAAGAATCTGAAGTATCCGGCGAAGAGTCGCTTAATCTCGCCGGCCCGCATGAAACGCTGAAGGAGGATGCTCCTGTGACGAAAATCGTTTCCACGATATTGCGCTACGCCATAGAGGGGCATTCCTCCGATATACATATTGAACCGTCGCCGACCAAAAGCCGCGTTCGCTTCCGCATGGACGGAGACCTGCACACGTCGCTTGAATTGCCGGCAAAAGTCCACGAGGCGGTCATCGCGCGCATTAAGATACTCGCGAAGTTGCGCCTGGACGAGAAGCGCAAGCCGCAGGACGGGCGGTTTTCTGCGACCGTTGAAAAACGGCGCATAGACTTCCGAGTTTCCACCTTCCCGACTGAATACGGCGAAAAGGCCGTGATGCGCATTCTGGACCAATCGGACGCGACAGCGACGATGGAATCGGTCGGATTTACCGGCGCGAATCTAGCGGCGGTCCGCGAGATGATGCGGGTGCCATATGGCATTATCCTCATCGCCGGTCCGACCGGCTCCGGCAAGTCAACGACGCTCTTCGCAATGCTTTCCGAGACCGACCGCGAAACAGAGAACGTCGTATCGCTTGAAGACCCCGTTGAATACGAGATACCCGGCGTCGCACAGAGCCAAGTGCGTCCGGAAATCGGCTATACATTCGCGAACGGGCTCCGCTCAATCCTGCGTCAAGACCCAGATGTCATCATGGTCGGCGAAATTCGCGATAAGGAGACTGCGGTGCTCGCCGTGCAGGCGGCGCTGACCGGCCACCTCGTTTTTTCAACGATCCATACGAATACCGCGGTCGGCGCGATCCCGCGCCTTATAGACATGGGCGTTGACCCATTCCTTATCGCGCCGACGCTGGTGGCAGTAATCGGCCAGCGCCTCGTGCGCAAGCTCTGTCCCGGAGCGGGGAAGCCTTTTCCAGTTAAGGACAGCATCAAGCTGTTTCTGGAACGCGAATTCGCGGATTTGCCTGATGAATACCGCAAGGCGCTTCCGCCGTTCAAAGAGTTTTATCATGCCAGTCCGACTGCTGAATGTCCGAACGGCACACGCGGCCGCACCGCCGTCTTTGAGATACTGCGTATGAACAAACATCTGGAAGAGGTCGTCCTTAAAGACCCTGTGGATGAGAAGATCCGCGCCGCCGCGCGCGCAGGCGGCATGCTCACGATGCGCGAAGACGCCATAGTAAAGGCGCTTGCCGGCGAGATACCGTTTGAGGAAATAAATACGCTCGGCGGGGAGCTTTCCCCCGATGAGGATACCGCTTGACTATTTATGTACTATACTAACTAACGTATGTCCTACCGAGTCTATCTTGTTGACGATGACCGATTCCTTCTGGACCTTTACGCGGTGAAGTTCCGCGATGCCGGCCACGAAGTGAGCGTATTTGGCGGCGGAGAAGAACTCTTGGGCGCGCTCCGAAAAGAAGATTCAAAAAGCCCGGACGTTATTCTCCTTGACCTCATCATGCCGGGAATGGGGGGTTTTGAAGCGCTTGAGACGATACGAAAGGAAAAGCTCGCGAAGAACACTAAGATTATCATTCTTTCGAATCAAGGGCAGGACTCCGATATAGAAAAGGCGAAACAATTTTCCGCAGACGGATACATCATCAAGGCGTCCGCAATTCCTTCCGAGGTGCTCGCCGAAACCATACGTACGGTTGAAGCCGGAACGGGGAAGTCCTCGTAACTCATGGCTGTCGACAAGCGTCTCGGAGAGCTTCTGGATCTCGTCGTTAAAGAAGGCGGTTCCGATTTGCATATTTTTTCCGGAGGATCTCCGATGCTGCGCGTTGCTGGGGCTCTGGTTCCGATAGACAAGTATCCTGCTCTCACCAACGAAGAGACCGAGGCTATGCTGAAGAGCATCGTTCCGGAAAATCGCTGGAGTTCGTTCCAAGAACGGCAGGCGATTGACGTTTCTTATGCGCATAAAGTCGAGCGGTTCAGAGTAAACGGCTATCGCGTGCAGGGCGCGACTGCGCTCGCGCTGCGGCTCATCCCGCGCGACATACATACGTTCACCGAACTGAATCTGCCGTCAATACTTGAAGTGTTCGCCCAGCGCGAACAGGGATTCTTCCTCTGCGTCGGGCCGGTGGGGCAGGGCAAGTCCACGACGCTTGCCGCGATGATTGACCGCATCAACGAGTCGCGCGCGGAACACGTTCTTACCATTGAAGACCCAGTGGAATATCTGTTTACACCCAAGAGGTCGCTGATTCACCAGCGTGAAATACACATTGACGCGCCGGACTTCCATACGGCTCTCCAGAGCGCGTTTCGCGAAGACGTAGACGTCATTATGGTCGGCGAGATGCGGGACTACGAAACGATTTCTTCGGCGGTAACGGCGGCAGAAACGGGGCATCTCGTCTTTTCCACGCTCCACACCAACAATGCGGCGCAGACGATTGACCGCATCATTGATATGTTTCCGGCGGAACAGCAGTCGCAGGTTCGCGTCCAGCTCGCCGGCTCGCTTATCGGCATATTCTCGCAAAGGCTCATACCGCGCGTGTCCGGCGGGCTTATTCCGGCATATGAACTGCTAATCAACAACAACGCCGTGAGCACGCTCATCCGCGACTCGCGCACGCACGAGGTGAGCGCCGTCATCCAGACTTCTTCGCAGGAGGGAATGATTGACATGGACAGGTCTCTAGCCGAGCTGGTGCGCCGCGGCGAAGTGACTGTTGAACACGCCTACGAGCACGCGATGGATCCCAAGACTTTTGAACGCTATTTATAAATTCAAGATGTCATCTTAAGCATGCTATCTTAAGAATGTGGCGAATCGAGAATCTTTTGCTATTGATGAGTGGTACCACTGCTATAGCCGCGGCGTTGATAAGCGCACGGTTTTTGAAGAAGAATCGGAATTCAAACGTTTTGAACACTTGCTCTATCTTTGTAATAGCACAACGCCCGTTCACAGGAGCGCGCTCGCCAACAATATGGCAAATAAAGAGATGTATAGCGTTCAGCGCGGCAGTCAGCTAGTCGCTCTTGGGGCATACGCCCTTATTCCGAACCATTTCCATCTGCTTATACGGGAAATAATTGAAGGCGGAATTTCGGAGTTCATGCGCAAGGTCGGCATCGCCTACGCCATGTATTTCAATATTAAGCACGAGCGCATAGGCAATCTATTTGTTAAACCGTTTAGAGCAAAACACATAGCGGAAGATGATTACTTTAGACGTGTCGCCACATACATTCACCTTAATCCGGCTGAATTATTTGAACGAGGATGGAAAGAAGGACGCGTAAGTGATTTCGCTCTTCTCAAAAAACAACTTCGTTCATATTCTCACTCAAGTTTTCCAGATTATTTGGGTATTAAGCGGGACCAAGTGGCAATTCTCGACCAAGAGTCAAAAGAACTTATCGCAACTGACATGCCTCGCATTGAAGAAATTCTTCTTGAAACCCACCTCTACTATCGCGATCTCAAATAAGATAGCGGTTTCAAGATGACATCTTGATATCTTTCATGCGGTTGACGATAGGTAGAAAGGCTGTATAATGGCGGCAGGGTATTCAGTTCTTCACAACCAAGCGGAGGTGTCAGATGTCAGTCGATTATGTAAAAAAAGATGGATGGTTCTATCGCAACGCGTACCCGTTCAACTACAAGCCGA
>JACOXQ010000087.1 GCA_016182285.1 Candidatus Kaiserbacteria bacterium | reverse complement strand
TCCAAACAACTCGCTGAAAAATTATGGGAACTGATAGAACCGTTCGCGGCTTATGGCTTCAACAAGGCGCACGCCGCGAGCTACGGCAAGGTCGCATATCAAACCGCATATATGAAGGCGAATTATCCTGTGGAATATCTCGCCGCCATACTCACGGCCGATTCCGGTGATACAGACAAAATCTCAATATTCGTAAACGAAGCAAAACGCATGGGTATCAAGGTGCTACCGCCAGATATAAATGAAAGCGGAACGGATTTCACTGTTGTTTCAAACGACGCTATTCGTTTCGGCCTGTCTTCCATTAAAAACTTCGGCGACGGAATTTCAGAATCTATAATTACAGAAAGAAAAACACACGGAACATATAAAACGCTTTCAGACTTCCTATCCCGTATCGGCTCTAAAAATCTGAATCGTAAATCACTAGAATCGCTAATTAAATGCGGTGCGCTGGATTCTCTAAACAATTCTCGCGGAACGTTGATAAATAATATTGAAACACTTCTTTCGTACCATCGCGAAGCGACAGCTAGCGCGCCGCAGGATTCGCTCTTCGGCGCTATCGCACAGCCGCCAACACTCCAACTCCCAACAAACAACAAGCCCGTTCCTTTAATTGATAAGTTGTCATGGGAAAAAGAGCTGCTCGGCATCTATGTGAGCGGACACCCTCTTGACGCGCATACGGCAATCGCGAAAAAAGCCGCGCTCACTATCGCCAAGATTAAAGAAGAGCGGCAATCCGGAATGCTCGTAATTCTTCCTGTCCTCGTTACTGTCGTGCGTACGCTGTTAACCAAGAGTGGAGAAAAGATGGCATTTATCACTGTAGAAGACACTACCGATTCTATTGAAGCGGTTATCTTCCCGAAATTGCTGAAAGAACATGCGAGCATAATCATCCCCGGCGCATGCATGCTCGCCAAAGGCAAGGTCTCTATCAGAAACGGCGAAGTCACTCTCGCGATTGAAGAATTGAAGCCGTTATAAAAAATGCTACTATGTCTCAAATGGAAGAACATGACCATAAGAAACTGGGCCGGGAGCTGGACCTTTTTACATTCTCCGATCTGGTCGGCTCCGGTCTGCCTCTCTGGACGCCGAAAGGAACGATTCTTCGCAATCTTCTTGATGAGTATGTGTGGGAACTTAGGCGCAAATGCGGGTATGAAAAAGTGGAAATCCCGCACATCACAAAGCGGGAACTGTATGAAAAGAGCGGACACTGGGAAAAGTTTAAAGACGACCTGTTTCGCATAACAACACGCGAAGGGGACGAATTCGCAATGAAGCCGATGAATTGCCCGCACCACACGCAGATTTATGCGAGAAAGCCATGGAGCTATCGCGAACTCCCGCAGAGATATGCAAATACGACTATGTGTTATCGCGACGAACAATCCGGCGAATTGAACGGACTCGTGCGCGCCCGCGCATTCACGCAGGACGACGCGCACGCTTTCTGCCGCGAATCGCAAGTGAAAGAGGAGTTTATAAAAATATGGGATATAATTCAGGAGTTTTATGGGACCTTCGGTTTCAGTCCGAAGAAAATACGGCTCTCATTCCACGACCCAAAGCATCCGGAAAAGTATCTCGGGGATAAAGCCCGCTGGAAGATTGCGGAAAACATTTTAAGCGATATCGCGAAAGAAAAAGGCGCCGAGACTATTGACGGAATAGGCGAGGCCGCATTTTACGGTCCGAAGTTGGACTTTATGGCCGAAGACGTGCACGGACGACTCTGGCAGGTAGCAACAATCCAGCTTGATATGAACATGCCGGAAAGGTTTGATCTGACCTGCATTAACGAAAAGGGCGAGAAAGAACGCATTGTGATGATTCATGCCGCTGTTATGGGCTCTATTGAACGTTTTCTGTCCGTCCTGATTGAACACCTTGGCGGCGCGTTCCCGCTATGGCTCTCACCTGTTCAAGTGCGCGTGCTCCCAATCTCCGTTGTGCATACCAAGTATGCACAAGAAATACGCGAAGCGCTTATGAAAGCCAACATACGGGTTGAAGTTGATGGCTCAAATGAGACTCTCGGAAAGAAAATACGCAATGCGAAGACAGAAAAAATTCCCTATCTGCTCGTCGTCGGCGACAAAGAAGTTGAGGCTAAGACTATTGCAGTAGAAAGCCGTGACGCGGGTAAACTAGACGCGACTTCCCTTTCTGATTTCATCGCGCGCACAACTGAAGAAATTACGCTCCGAGCGTCATGAGCGCGCGGGTGAGGGCGAGCTTGGCGCCGGTCACGCCGGCGGAATAGCTGGAATCAATCGCCGTGGCGAGCGCCGCGACGAGCTTCTCCAATGTCGGCGTATCTAAACGCGCGGTCATGCGCGCGACGTCTGCGTCGCAGTCCGTACCGTCAATACGGGCACGATATGCATCATCAAGAAGATACACGATATCCGATATGAGTTTCTCCGGCGCTCCTCCGCCGCGCACATGCTGGCGCAAACCTGCGAAGACAGCCATACGGTCTCCCTCAACAAGGGCCGAAATGAATCCGCGTATATTCGCGGGCGCCGAGACAGATTCTGTTTCTGCGGCCTTAATAGCATTATTTACTATCGGCTCAACGTTGTCGTAAATCGGTTCTACTTTTTCATATACAGGTTCAGCATTTCTCGTAAGACCCTTTACGATGTCATCAATGGAGAGCGCGCCGTTATGGGCGAAAGATTTGAATCCTTCGTAGGATGAGTACCCGCGCGAAGACTCCGACGGTTCTTGTTCCGCGTAAGCGGCGGGAGTCGCGGGGGGCGTTTTTTCCTGTCCGGCCGATTGGCTCATCGGCGTTGAGTTATTCGCGTTTAACGCGAGCGAGACGCGAGAGCCGAAACTGCGCAGGTGGCGATTCGCGAACGGCAGTGCGACGAACAGGACGAGATACGCGAGCGCGAGCGACCACACTATGAGCGCCAGCCAATAAAGAATCGTCCCTATTGGGCCGAGTTCAAGTCCGGTATACGGAATCTGCGAGAGATAGAGGAAAACGAGCGGCTGTGCGCCTACGCGCGGAAGCGCCGCGAGCGTTATGTTCGGCGCGGCGCCGCCGCCTCCTCCTCCGCCGCCACCGCCTCCTCCACCGCCTCCTCCACCGCCTGCAGGAGGCGGAGGCGGGGGTGGCGGAGGTGGAATAACTGGAGGAGGTTCTTCAGGCGGCGCTACTGGCGGCGGCGGAACCACAGGTGGCTCAACAGGTGGCGGGGGCTCAACTGGCGGTGGAATTATCGGCGGAGGTATGGGTGGAGGCGGTTCCACAGGCGGAGGCAGAGGCTCTGGCGGTACGACCGGCGGAGGGGGTGGAGGCGGTGGCGGCGGAGGAGGTGGCGGGATATCGCAACAGGGCGGCAGCACTTGTGCCATGACTTGCGCCGGCGTCGTCAAACCGAGCACAAAAGCGAGAGACATCCCCAAGGCAACGGTGATAAGTAGCGTGAAAAAACCGGTCAGGATCGGTCTATTATTTAGATATATAAGCGCTGTTTTTGTCTTTGTAATATTGTGAAAATCGCCCATTCCCGCCTGTTCTTTAAGAACGGTCGGGAGTACAAAAAGGGGATTTGTGCGGAGGCAGAATATCGTCGCCGCACTTCCCCGCCTCCACCAGCTAGCGTTGCTTCCACTCTGGATGGAGTTTCATCCACTCACCCCAAGGGATGTAAAGCACCGGCATCCCTGGCGGAACGTTGGCCTTGGTGTAATACACTGTGGCCACAGCTCCAGTATCGGTCACCCGGTAATCTTGCGGCCGGATGCCGATGGTGTCGGAGTGTCCCCCGACCCACTTGTCGCGCTGCGCGATATACTCGTCGCGCAACTTGATGTACTCCTCACGGCGTTCGTGAGAATACGTGAGGGTCGGCTTTTCTGGCCACGGCATCTTGACTCTTTCGAGACAGACGCCGGTGACATACTTCGACCCGCTCGCCGCGACTGACGCCGGGAGCCGCAGGACATGTTCGCCCGGCTCGGGGATATAACTCCCCATGAGTTGAACGGGCTGTCCGACCACTTGCGAGGGACCGCGGAAGCCGCAGTGCTCGTCCGGGCATTCGTCTTTCCAGAGCCTCTCGAACTCCGCAGA
>JACOXQ010000086.1 GCA_016182285.1 Candidatus Kaiserbacteria bacterium | reverse complement strand
TAAAAAAGAGCATCTCCTCTATACACTGTTGGATCAGCATGTCAATGATATCTGTGAGCGGGAGAAGATCGTTGAGACTGTCTGGCCTGAGTATAGCGAATTTGGCGTGTCTGATTGGGCAATTGACCGGCTTGTCGCGAGAGTCCGCTCAAAGCTGAAGAGGCAGAAGAGTCTCTACGAGATCGTTACGATTCGTACACGAGGCTACAAGCTTGCTCAGGCATAATCCCCGAGGATTCCCCGATTTATTCCCGAAGGTTCTCAACTGAAATTTATCGCACATGGATCATCGGTGTAATTTCGCAGAAATAATTAGCTTCAGTTATTTTGCAAACTTTAAAATCTGAGGCTAAGATTTGCAAAATAACACTGCGAAATTACAGACAAGGTGCCTGTCGCGCAATCTGGCGGCCGGTTCCGCCGACGACTTTTCGAGTGCGGAGTGCAGCAGGGCAAACCAAGGACATGGGTCTCTTCATACCGCTGTCAAGAGGACCACGGACTGATCGGGCCAGCTAAACGCTGGGGTTCTCTCTGGAACGTGATAGGATCGGGACATGACGGAACGCATCGGTAAGGGCGGCCAGCGCGAACTGAGGCTGCCCCCCGATTTTCTTACAGAGGAGTTTGTTCGGAGGGATATTCCACTCGCGGGTCGAATTGTTCGGGCGCCGGAGTTGGAGGACGGTGCAGAACCGCTCTTCGTCTCGGCAACGCTATTTGTGCGCCCGAAAGGTGGTCATGGCCACCGCCGACACATCCTCTTCCCACCGGAGCTTGTGGCGGAAGCGACCCAACTCGCCCGCGGAGAGCGGCTCTCCGTGCTCGGAGAGATCCACATGTGGGACGAAGTCCTCGATACGGGTGAGGTCCGACGTCACGACGAGTACCGCGTGACGAGCATCGCTGACCGCGCCCCCGCTGCGATCGCTACGGGGGCGGCACCGGCTTCTGCGGCTTCCCAAGAATCCGGCCCAGCGCGTAAGCCGCCGTGGTACCGATAGAGAACTCCGCCAGCGCCGGCTTGGGAGGGATCAGCCGCGGCCGTATGTCGTAGCTTGGCACCCCCCCGATCAGCCTCTTGATGTGCTGTCTCCGAAACGTCTGGTGACCTCGGAAGCCGAGGCACAGGATCACCAACGGAGCGGAGCGCTGCCGGCGAATGGTCTCCCTGAACGCCGAAGGGATGCTGACACCTTGGTCGGGTAGGACCCAATCGTCCGTCGGCCGGCTGACGCAGCCGTGGGGCTTCCAGAACCGAGCGCCAGGCGCGGCCGGGTCCTTCGGCCCGATGACTGGATCGGGCGACACGGGGATCCCATACAGGTGCTGATATGAGCGTTCGATGAAATCGTCCCAGTTGAAGCACACGAGTTGATCGATGATTCCCTCGTGAAAGAGTTCCGCCAAGTACTCATGGATCTCCTGCGGCCTTACCGCCCTGCGGTTGTGAACAACGTCCTTGATGGCATCTTGAAAGGACTGGACGCAGGACCTGTTCTGCGCTAAGGCGGCGAAGAGGGGAGCATTATCCTTTGCATAGGATTGATGGAAGTCGTCGCGGGACTGGAATCCGAACTGCGTCTTGAGCAGCGGGTGGACCTCAAAGAAGATCCGTTCCAGGATCAACTCCGTTGTCGTCCGTCCGAAATGGCTATCGAACGAGATGCCCGCCCCGACGAAGGCAACGACGAACGTTTCGCGGAGCAGTTTTTTCAGTTCCTCGATCAGATTGAGAGAATCGAGAAGACGCGGAGTGATCTTACCATTGTAATTTCGCAGAAATAATTAGCTTCAGTTATTTTGCAAACTTTAAAATCTGAGGCTAAGATTTGCAAAATAACACTGCGAAATTACACCTTGACCACCTGAGTCCACCCTGCCGCGGCGTCCGCTCGCAGCAGTGAGGCATTGGGTGTAAAGCACGAACGTCTCCCTGCAGATTTTACCTATGATTCCGGTGCATCCTGCACCTCAGGTCCGCCGTCTAGCCGCTGGCCGGTGTCAACGGGAAGCGAAGCATCGGACATCGCCCGGTCGCTATTCCTCGCCCGCAGGTCGATGAGGCGATCGAGTTCCGCCAGACTCCAGCTCACCCCGCTCTTGAAGAGCGCCTGCGCATCCGGCGCGAGCTTCAGGCCCGGTGCCAGACCACCCCTCATCACCACCTTGATGCTCGCTGACCGCGAATCCGGTCGCTGGTTCTGAAACGACATGTCGCCTGCTCCCTCGATCTCCCGCATACCCAACTCGATCTTACCACCCGATTGCTGAAATTGCAACTATTGATTGCTTATTTTGCAACCATGAGTTGCGAGTCTATGACTGTAATTTCGCAGAAATAATTAGCTTCAGTTATTTTGCAAACTTTAAAATCTGAGGCTAAGATTTGCAAAATAACACTGCGAAATTACACTCTTCGGATGCTAATCGAAGACGGTTCTATTGGTCGCTACCACTCTCCCCTCCTGAAAACAGACGCGGATGGCTACCCAGGCGAAATCGGCGACTGGCCAGAGCTTACCGTCTTTGGAGTAGGGCCAGCACTCGTTTCCGGGATAGATAGGTTTGAATGATGGTCCGAGAAGCTGGCGAACCTGGCCCTTGGACATGCCGAGCTTGACCTTGGCGAAGTTGGCGTAGCTGAACTCCCTGGTGTAGACCGTGTCTATATCGGGATACGGGAAGAAATAGGGCTTAAAGAACATGAGCAACCGGAGCGCCGCGAGGAGAAGAAATAGTGATACCAAAACAGCATCCGACCTTCTCATATTTTCCGCAATTATATCATGTCATGATAAGTTTGATGTGTATGCAATGCACGACGCACATCGTCGATTTCTGCGACACAGCCGAGGGGTCTATGTTGTGACCGCTGCGGTGCCCGCCCTACGCCCCCAGCCGGGGGTCGATCTGGCCCGGCAGATAGCCAGCCGGCCCGCACCGCTTCCCGGAGCGCGGCCGGCGCGACGCCCGCCAGGAGCGTGAAGGTGGCCTCCTTCCGGCCAACATCCACATGGACCTCCCGTGCGCCGGCAGCCTCCATCGCCTGGCGCACGCAGACCGCACACGCTTCGCAGGTCATCCCGAAGACCGTCATCCGCACCTGGTCCTGGGTCAGCGTCGTCACGGGCCCCTCCTCCTGCTGCACCTACCCGCCCGCCGGATGCTGCCACGCATAGTACACAGAATCAGGTCCGTATGCGGTGCCGCCGGCGGGTGCAAGCGCACTGCTGGGCGGGACCGGATGTCAGAGTACCGTCGCATCTGATCAAGTTGCGGGCGGATTCCTCAGCCAGTTGCGAATAGCGACTCGCGTAAGGCCCCAAAGCTCCTCATGGAGGTCGCGCTCGTTCCACCAAGGGGGGGCCCACCCGAAGGCGAGGTCCTGATCGAGCTGCATCAACTCGCTTCCGTGAAGGATGCCTGACCGAAGCCGGTACATCTTAGAGCGGCCATTCCTGAGAACGGCATCAGGGGCGTATTTCTCGAAGAAGGCCCGGAAGTTCTCCGTGGCGCCAGGCACGTCATGCGGAACCTTCCTCTCGCACTGTTCGCAGTAGACGTCGTGCTTGGTGCCTCGGTCGGTCAACGACTCGACGGCTGAGACGAGTGAAGCGAACGAAGAAGAAACAGAAATCGTCCATTGGCGTGTAATTTCGCAGAAATAATTAGCTTCAGTTATTTTGCAAACTTTAAAATCTGAGGCTAAGATTTGCAAAATAACACTGCGAAATTACAGCTCTATCCTCGCGGAATTTTAAGAAGGGTTCAGCTCATCCTTCCACCTGCTTTGGCCTACTTTTTCCGCAGGCTCTACAGGGTAGTGGCTACGGAGTAAAAAAGTGGCGCTCTGATATATTTTTCATATTGTGAAATCACAATAACATCAATACAGAACGCTGTCAATAGTACAAAGTGTATATAATGTACACAAATTACCATTTGTTGACTGAGAAAGAAGCTTTCTGTACAATAGGAAACGTTATGAAGACAGTAAGCGCGAAATATGCTCGGCAAAACTTCGCTGAGATTATCAATGAAGTTCATTTTGGGAAAAAGAAGATTATGATTACCAAATCAGGCAAACCAATGGTTATTTTGACAAGCACAAAA
>JACOXQ010000085.1 GCA_016182285.1 Candidatus Kaiserbacteria bacterium | reverse complement strand
CCACGCCCGCTACTTCGGTAGCGGGTTTCTTTTTATATAGAACCGTTCATATCTGCGTATCAAATTAATACCACGGTCGTAGTATCATTTTGATATGCTGAGTAAATACCGAAGTTAAACTTCGGTAGATTTACTCTAAATGTTCAACACCAGGTGTTGAACAAAAGGCGAGACTTTCTTTTTTTATAGAAGCGTGCTAGAGTGTAGCCACATGGAAGTGGCCGTAATCAGGACCGGCGGGAAGCAGTATGTCGTCTCCAAGGGCGACACTATTGCTATAGAGAAGCTCCCGCTTGATTTGAAAAAAGGCGACTCGGTTGTATTTAACGAGGTGCTCCTCGTAGACAACGGCTTGGACACGACCATCGGCGCGCCGTCTATTAAGGGCGCGGAGGTCAAGGGCACTGTTGTTCTCGCAGGCCTCGGAAAGAAGGTGGAGGTGGTGAAGTATAAGCCGAAGAGCCGCTACTATAAGCGCAAAGGGCATCGCCAACCACTTCTAAAGGTCAAGATAGATTCAATATCATAACTAGGCACAGCGCCTAATATCTAATTATTTATGCAAATAGGGCGTTGGAATCATCAGTCTGCCGGCGCGTCCGGCGGGCCCGCCCGACCGAGTCATTCGGGCGGGCATTCAAAATATTCAAAAAATCCTCAACGAGGCGGATTTCGTAGCGCCCGTCCCTATGGGCGGCCGCAGAGAAGTTTCGTACCCAAACGACGAGGGGGCTTCGGCTCCTTCGGCGAGACAGAGGCGGAAATTCAGAAATTTATGAACAAGACGGTCGTCACGACCGAGGAGCCGGTATTCGTTCCGGAACACAAGTTCTCCGACTTTGACATCGGCGAACATCTGAAAAAGAACGTCATGGCGAAAAAATACGAATCGCCGACTCCGATTCAGGACAAAATTATCCCGCACGTTCTTCTCGGGCAGGACGTCGTCGGCCTCGCCGAGACTGGGACAGGGAAGACGGCGGCGTTTCTTATTCCGCTTATTGATAAGGTGATGAAGCAGAAGGGCGAACGCATACTTATAATGGCGCCCACTCGCGAGCTCGCAGTGCAGATAGAAAAAGAACTTGCCGGCTTCGCGCGGGGTTTGGGCTTCCGCGGCATGGTCGCGGTCGGCGGCGCCAACATCGGCCCGCAGATTTCCCAACTGAAACACAGTCCGGCGTTCGTCATCGGCACTCCGGGTCGTCTTAAAGATTTAATGGAACGCAAGTCGCTTAATCTTTCCGGCTTCGGCACTGTTGTTCTAGATGAGGCTGACCGTATGTTGGACATGGGCTTCATAGACGACATGCGCATGATTCTCTCCAAGATGCGCAAGGAGCGACACACGCTCTTCTTCTCGGCGACGATGGGGAAGGATATCCAGAAGCTTATCGGCGACTTCCTGGACCATCCGGTCGTCATATCGGTAAAACGCCGCGACACGCCAAGCAGCGTGGACCAGGACGTAGTCCGCATACCTCGCGGGAAGGATAAATTTGAAGTGCTTGCAGATATGCTAAAGAACCGCGAATTCAGCCGCGTGCTCGTCTTCGGCCGTACGAAATATGGCGTGGAGAAGCTCGCCAAGGCCCTCTCGCGCCTCCACATACACGCCGAGAGCATCCACGGCAATAAGACACAAGGAGCCCGCCAGCGCGCCCTAGAGGCCTTTAAGAGCGGTAGGGTAAGCGCGCTTGTTGCGACCGACGTCGCGGCGCGCGGTCTGGACATCCCAGCCGTCTCGCACGTCATCAACTACGACCTCCCCTCCACCTACGAGGACTACATCCACCGCATCGGCCGCACAGGCCGCGCCGCGCTCAAAGGCAAAGCGCTCACCTTCGTCCAAGACCGTTAGGTTTCTTTGCGGTTGGTGAGGGCGGCGCGGAGGGTCTCGGCGTCGGAATACTCAAGCTCGGAGCCTGTGGCGAGGCCGCGGCCGAGCTCGGAGAGCTTCAAATGGTCGCGATATGGCGCGAGAAGTTCCCGTATTCTGTCTGTCGTATGTTCGCCTTCGCTGGTCGCAGACAATGCGAGGACTAATTCTTTTAAATTATTTTTTAATTTTTTTTCAACTATTTTAAATAATTCTTTTTCGCGAATAGCGCCCTTGCCCGAGAGAGTCAGCACGCCACCGAGGACGAAGTATCTGCCTTTGTAAGTGCCCGCGCGCTCCACCGCAGAGAGGTCCTGGTCTTTTTCCACAAGCATCAGAAGAGAGTCGTCGCGCGTTTTGTCGGAGCAATAATTACAAATAGTTGCGGTGTTCCCTCCGTTATAAAAACGCATGCACTCGGAACACTGGCGGACGTCTTTGCCGAGCGCGGTAACAAGTTCGGAGAGCCTTTTGCGTTCGTCGGCCGGAGCGGAGAGCAGATAATAAACGAAACGTTTTCCCTGCCGCGGTCCTATGCCGGGGAATCGGGCGAGCGCACGCGCGAGTTCTTCAATATGGTCCATTAGAATTCTGCCGCCAGTTCGCCATAACCGGACTTGTCCACTGGCTGGAAGGTGGTGCGCTTCTCGTCAAAGTAAAGCTCGGTCTTGCCTGTCGGGCCGTTACGATGCTTCTCTATCAGGATTTCGGCGATGTTCGGGCGCTCGCTCTCTTTGTTCGTTTTATCGTCGCGATGTATGAACATCACCACGTCGGCATCCTGTTCAATTGAACCCGAGTCGCGCAAGTCGGAGAGGCGCGGCCTGCCTCCGCGCTGCTCCACCGCTCGCGAGAGCTGGGAAAGCGCGATGACCGGCACTTTAAGTTCGCGCGCGAGCGACTTCAGCGAGCGCGAGATTTCAGTCACCTGTTGGACCATAGAGTCGGAAGCTTTCGTTGATGTAGGCGCCATCAGCTGTAGATAGTCAACTATAATAAGGCCTATACCGCGGTCGCGTTTAAGGCGGCGCGCGACCGCGCGCATCGCGAGGATATTGTTGCCCGGCTTATCGTCAATATAAATGGGAGCTTTTGATAAAATCTCCAAAGCGTCGCGTATTCTATTAAAATCTTCTTCTTCCTTCACTTGGCCTGTGCGAAGCTTCCACGAATTGACGAACGACTCCGCCGAGAGCATGCGGTCAATGATCTGCTCCGAGCTCATTTCCAGAGAGAAAATACCGACGGGGACGTTATTGCGCACGGCGGCGTTGCGCGCGATGTCCAGCGCGAGCGACGTTTTACCTACCGAAGGGCGAGCGGCGAGAATAACGAGGTCTGATGGATGGAAGCCGGAAAGCAGATTGTCCAAGTCCGGGAAGCCGGATGGGACTCCCCGGATACCGCCCTCCCTTTTTGACAACGATTCAATTCGGTCCCATGCTTCATGAATTTTATCTCCGATGGCGGTGAAGGTGTGTGCGGCAGACGCATCGCCGATAGCGTAAATACTTTTTTCCGCTTCATCCAATACTTCCATCGTGTCGCGCGCTTCGTCGTATGCCAGCTCGCCGATGTTGTATGCGGCGTCAATAAGAGAACGCATAAGCGATTTGCGCGAAACGAGCTCGGCGTAGTGAGAAAAATTTCCGGGTGCCGGCGCAGAGCCGACAATCTCGGCGAGATAAGAACGCCCGCCGCCGCGCTCAAGCAGCCCCTGGTCATGCATCTTCTGCGAGAGAGTGAGAAGGTCTATCGGCTCGCCGCGCTCGGCGAGCTCGTGCATTGCGCCGAATATGAGACGATGTTTTTCCGCATAAAAAGAGTCCGGACGAATTAAGTCCAGAACATCGTGAATAGCGTCGGGCTTCAGCAGGATAGCGCCCAGGAGGGCGCGCTCTGATTCCAGAGATTGCGGCGGGACGCGGTCGGGAGATGCCATTGCCCCGATTGTATCAAAGAGTAGTCCGAGTCAACACCGGTCCGGAAGGGACGTCATCCACATGATATCCACTCTTTTCTATTTCATCACGTATACGGTCAGCTGTCTTAAAATCGCCAGATGCGCGCGCCGCGGAGCGGCGCGCGAGCATATCCCGTATTTCCGCCGGAATATCCGATTCTTTCAGTGCGTGCGGCGCAGGCGGATTGAGAAGCGAAAGCCCCAGATGCATATCGGCATCCTCAAGGAGACCCAGCTTCTCTTCTGGCGAGTAGTCCTCACTCTTAAGAGTGTCCCAGAGTACGCTAA
>JACOXQ010000084.1 GCA_016182285.1 Candidatus Kaiserbacteria bacterium | reverse complement strand
TGGACCATCGGCTTCATGTCCATAATCTTATTCCTTGTAGCGGCGTTCGTGATGTTCTCGCTCGCTTTTATTCTCATCGCGCGCTTCGTCATTCTCCTTTTCTTGATTATTGTCGCGCCAATCGGCTTCGCGGGGCTCGCGGTGCCCAAGCTAGCAAGTTTAGCAAATAAGTGGTGGGGCGAACTCTTTAAACAAACCATCACCGCGCCTGTCCTGCTTCTCTTGCTCTACATAGCTCTACGCGTCATCACTGACGTGAATTTTCTTACCGGTCTAGGCGCCACTAAAGAGGGTTGGACAGGTACGGTTGCCAACAACATCAGCTCGTTCGCGAGCGTTCTAATATCATTCCTCATCGCGATGGGGCTACTCCTCGCCGTCGTCATCATTTCAAAAAGCATGTCCGCCTTCGGCGGCGATATGGCTACAAAATGGGCTGGACGACTTTCGTTTGGCGCGACTGCATGGGCTGGTCGCGCTACAGTTGGCACCGCTATAGGCAGGGGTCTCTTGGGCAATAGGTTTATTAAAAGAGGTGCAGTTAGCGACAACAAATTCATTAAATATGGATCGAGAGCGCTGTCTTTCACAGGCAAGAGGTTACAAAATAGAACATTTGACGTTCGGAATATGCCTGGCGCCAAAGCTGGGATTGGGATGTTAGGTGTTGATATTGGCACACCGTCAACGTTAACTGCAAAACAACTGCAAGAAAAGCAGTATGGTGCGAAACCAGTGAAAGAATTCTTCAGACAGTCATCACTTGAGCACGATAAAGCTGCAGCAGAGTTAGATCGCAAGCAGAGATTGACCAATGCTTCTGCAATTTATGGTCCAGCCGCTACAGCAAGACAGACTGCCGATGCTGAAGCGGCCAGAAAAGAAATGAAAAAGATGTCTACCGACGAGCTCTCGGCTCTCGGTGATATTCGCAAGGGTATCGACAGTCTCGTGTGGAACCTATCCCCATCAGCTTTCGCTGATCTCATGAAGAGCGACAAGCTTAGCGGTTCAGAAAAGAAGGACATCAAAGATAGTTGGGACAGGCAGTTCTCCACTAGTCCGGTAACTGCAAGTGCTATGATAGACAGATTGTCAACTTCGGAGACAGCATCATTGAGCGGTACCAATCTAACCCATGCGAACACGATGCCACTTCTTGACCCGTCAAGCCTTGATGCGATTCGTCGCAAAGGAGATTTGACCACCGCAGAACGTCACGATATCTATGTCGCTCGGAGTGCAGATCCAGTCTTCGTTGCATATCTTGCCGCTGATCCGTCAGGGGCTCGTATGAGTTATTGGAACGTATGAAAACAATCACGAAAGAAATATCCATCCAAGCATATCAAACTGCGCCGCAGATGATTAAAGACACTGTTGATTCTGCGCGAACGGTCTCAATTATTGTTGAAATCGGTAAAAAACACAATTTACACATTGATGTTTTTGGGAAGCTCGCACAAATAAACAGTTACATGTTGCTTGGTCTGGCAACTCCACAGGATCTCTTGCAAGAGTTAGTTGCTAGCGGTGTTTTAGACAAAGATGCGCGGGAGATTATGAATGAAATCAACCAAAAGATTTTTGTGCCGCTAAGAGAGGAGATGCGGAGGGGAGGAAAGGTTGAGGAAACAGCGAAGAGCGCGCCGCCGCTCGCCTCGGTGCCGAAATATGTCCCGCCGAAAAAATATTTCAACTTGCAGAACAAGATTCCATCTCCTACTCCGCCTGCGGCTACGACGGGCACAGCGCTAGCTCCTGCTACGACAAAACCGATGGAGAGTAATAAGTTACTTGAGGACCACGAAGAACCTCACATAGATGTGGCAGAAACTCCGTTACGACAAGCACTGCGTAAAGTGGTTCCACCGGAGAATCTACCCGGCGTCATACAGCCGCCCCCGCCTCCGCCAGTTCCCCCACTCCCGCCTCCGCCGCAACCAAAACCGATTGTTCCAGCCGCTCCCTACTCTTCTGACCCCTATCGTGAGCCCATTGATGAGAATAGATAGCAGTAGGTTGCGCTTTATTGCGAATGCTTATATATTGAGCGCAGCCCCGGCGAGGGGTTTTCTAAATCCAAATGGCAACAATAAATCAGCTGTCCAAAAGAGGACGTAAGTCGAAATCGTCCAAGACGAGTAAGCCCGCGCTCGCGCGCGGCTTTAATGCGCTCTCCAACCGGCCGACTTTTTATCCCTCGCCGTTCAAGCGCGGCGTGTGTACGAAGGTGACCACCAAGACGCCGAGAAAGCCGAACTCCGCTATCCGTAAGATCGCCCGCGTGCGGCTCACCAACGGCATGGAGGTTACGGCGTACATTCCCGGCGAGGCGCACAATCTTCAGGAACACTCGGTCGTGATGCTCCGCGGCGGCAGGGTAAAGGATATCGGCGTGCAGTACACTATCATCCGCGGCAAGTTGGACACGAGCGGGATAGAGAAGCGCCGCACCAGCCGTTCGCGCTACGGCAATAAGCGTCCCAAGTAGTATGCGCAGGCCTCTTAAGAAGAAACGCGTTTGGCGAGCTGACCTGAAGTACGGCTCGGAGACGCTCACGCGATTTATCAATACTGTTATGTGGAGCGGGAAGAAGGATACGGCGCGCGCCGTCGTCTACGATGCTCTCGCAGAGATAGAGAAAGGCGGCGCGAATCCGCTGGAAACATTTGAATCCGCGCTTCGCAATGTCTCCCCGCTTATGGAGGTGCGCTCGCGCAGAGTCGGCGGAGCCAACTATCAGGTCCCGCGAGAAGTCCCGCAGAATCGCCGTCTCGCGCTCTCATTCCGCTGGATTATCGGCGCCGCGCGTTCCAAAAAGGGTAAGCCGATGGCAGAAAAACTTGCGGCAGAATTATTGCTTGCATCTAAAAATGAAGGTGATGCCATTAAGAAGAAGGACGAGATGCATCGCATGGCCGAAGCGAACAAGGCCTTCGCCCACTTCGCTTGGTAATTCGCGAAGCGAATTATCCCGAGCGAAGTAGAGGTGTTGTGATAGTTTTTTAAATAATTCAAAAGCCCGCCGAGTAGCGGGCTTTGTGTATGAGGTTGAAAAAATTCATGATGCAACCTTATGGCAGGCGACCTGCGCAGCGAATAATGCGGATTCGTAGTTTTGTGGCTCAAGTTTTGCTGCAACAAGCAATATCACGATAGCCTGTCGTAACTTCTCCTCCGGCCAATACACCGGATCGGTCGTTTTTGTGACCAACCCTTTGTAATAATTAGCTCTTGCGAGTACGTGTTCTTCCGAATCATTCCGCATCATTTGCGCCTCCATCATGGTGAACTCCTGATAGAGATACTACGCGTGGAATCCATGGAATGCAATTTATAATTTTCCGCTCCATTTCTTTTTCGTTGCTATACACACATGTCCGACCTCGTGTGTTCCATGTCAATAACGACCGCATATAATACGGAACATATCGTTATTATTTTTCGGGCGCCGTCTCGCCGAAGAAGCACGCTTCAATGTTGTTGCCGTCCGCGTCCAGAACGAACGCGGCGAAATAATCAGGGCTGTAATCGGTGCGGAAGCCCGGCGCGCCGTTGTCAACGGCGCCCGCGGCGAGCGCCCGCTCGTGGAATTCGTACACCGCTTTCTTATTGGGCGCGATGACGGCGACGTGAATCGGCTCCATCTTCTCCTTCTGTACTATCCAGAAGCTCGTATGCCCTCCCTCTTTAAAACCGCCTGCCTTCCACTCCGGGTGGTCCTGCGTCATCAAGTAGCCCACCGGCGCGAGCATCGCCTTGTATAGCTTCTTCGCCTTCTTATAATCTCTCACCGGTACGGACACGTGCGCAATCATGCTCTCCACTATAAGAGTTATTTCTATAAATACCATTAATAAAAAAACGGCGGCTAAGAGCCGCCGCATAGGCGGATGAATGCGCGAATCACTGTCCCGCGAGTCGGCCTTCGTTTTCCACCAACGCCAGAAAATTTAGCATAGCGTCCATTTGTCTCCTAATATCCCTCCCGGGCCTGTCTATGGACTCCAAATCTTTCGCTTTCGCCGGAATCAGATTCACGATTGTCTTTTCAAGGATTACGGTTATGAATTCACGAAGCGCTTCAAGACCGCCAGCTGAATTTTCTTCTTCAAGCGCCGATATATTTACAGCTACGATCGGGCAAACCATGCTCTCGGTCGGCT
>JACOXQ010000025.1 GCA_016182285.1 Candidatus Kaiserbacteria bacterium | reverse complement strand
GATGAGTTTCAGTCTGACCTTTTTCTAAAGAAGTAAGTCTGCCATCCACTTCATCAAGACGAACGTCTATGGCATCGAGTCGTGTGTAGACTTCGCCGAACTGACTCTTCATTTCGCCAAACCCATCAGCTATCTGGCGAGCGAGCATATCGGTATCGGTCTCTTTTTTCGTTCCGTCTTTTTTCATAGCGCAACTATATCATTCTATCTCGCAGACGCCGCCGGCGCAGGCGAGCTCCTTTTTCATTTCGGTCTCATCCTGGCGCTCGTAGGCGTAGAGTTTGGAGTAGTCTACCTTCGGGAATTTCGCAATTCGGTCTTCGTATTCTTCTTTTGTAATCGTCTCATACGGCGCGAGGCGGTAGACGTGGTTGCTTCGCGGTAGGAACGAGAGTCCGCCGATGATGTCCCAGTTTTTCTGAATCCAATCCACAACGCCGATCCATTCGTTCTCGCTCACTGAAATGGTCGCCGACGGATTATGCTGCGTGAAATTCAGCTTGACCTTTTTCCAGTATTCAAGCTGTTCCATCGCCGATAAGTCATCTTTGAATCTGGCTTCTTTGGAATGGTCGGGCGCTTTTACCGGAAATTCCAATACGTACGTATTCGCCTCTTCCATGGACTGCCCCACTTCCGGATAATACGGAACGCCCTGGTCGCGCATGAGCTTGAAGAGCGAGTCGGTCGCGCTGATGCGCACGCGGCGGATATAGTAGGGCGCGTGGCGCGGATGAATGCCGGAGGCGCAGTTGAAAGTCTGCGAGACGGTGCCGGAGGGCTTCACAGCAGTTACCGCCATAGACTGCGCGACGCCGAATCGCTTCGCGTAGGCCGCGTTTGTCTTAACAGCGACATCGCGGACCTTGCGCATCACCTCCGCCTTACGTGCGGCCGGGCTGTCCCACATTCCCGTTATTGACACGCCAAGAAGCCGTTCTGCGGCACAGTGGTCTGTCCACTCTTTTGAAATATATCCGAACTTGGTGAGCGTTGACTGATATGTGCCGAGAATCGCGGCGAGACGCGCTTTTCGCAGTAGCGACGCTTCGGTATCATGCGCGCGCGCTATCACTTCTGACAGGTTGCAGAACTGCTTGGACTGCAGAATTATCTCTGCGCACGGGTTCGCGCCGATAGACCCCTGAACTGTGCCGTCTTCGCTTATAAATCCTACTTTCTTGAAGTATTCTACGCGCCGCTTCGGGAGCGTGACAGCGAGAGAGCCGCGATTGAAGATGCCTCGCTCTCCGCTCCCGCTTTTCATAAGCGCCACCCACTCGTCCATGAGCTCGGTATTGGTCGGCTGCGCCTCATATACCGCGGAATTATTGGATATTGAACGGTGCGGGTCGGTCATATAGAACTGCCCTTTCTTGGCATCGCGCATCTCAACATCGTCCAAGTCGGAGAGAGAAATCATCGCAGTACGGCGCACTCCGCCGGCAACGACGCATTCGCCTATCTTGCAGATTATGTCGTGCGCATCTATGGAGCGGAGCCGCCTGCCCTGTCGGGCGAGAATCTTTTCGCGGGCGAACGCGAGCAACGATTTGAGCGGTTCCGGACCCGATGCTTTCCCTCCCATGACTTTTAATCGCGCGCCGGCCGGCCGAATCTGCGAGAAGTCAAACATAATATCTTTACCGGCGTACCATGTTTTCAATCCGAGCGTGAGCGCGTCGCACCAGCCCTCTTTAGAATCTGCAATAACATGAGTCTGGAGCATGATGCCTTTCTGCTTCATAATCTGCGGGAGCTGTTCCACGTTCTGGCTCTCTACTGCGAAACCGACTCCGCATCCCTGCATGGAAAGATACATAATCTCCGCAAAATCCTCCAGTTTTACCGGCGCGGTGAAGGTGCAGTTGTATCCGCACGCGTTACAGCGTCGCGCCGCGTCTCCCGAGAACTGCATCAGGCGCATAGACGGCATCACTTCTTGCTTTAGAATTCCAGTGCGTAATTCCGCATATTCTTTTTCGGTAAGTTTATTTCCCAGATTCTCGCGCATGAAGCTTATATATCTATCAACGGTCTCTATCCACGTCTCTCGCCTCCCCTCTGACGGGATCCATTTCGCATAGGTGCGCAGATAGACGAATTCTCCGAGCGTGTTTCCGTCAAAATATTTCTTGCTCTCATCCGCGAGCTTCTTTACGTTCTCCGGCACTTCCACATGCGCCGCGCGCAGCTGCGCGCGCTTATCGCGATAGAGAATGTACGCCTTCGCAGTCTTCACGTAGTCGTTGAGAATGAGATATTTTTCAACCGAATCCTGCGTCCCTTCCACTGTTGGAAGAAAATTCTTGAATTTTTTCGCAAATCGCCCCAATTCTCCCGCCACCTGATGCGCGACGAGAACCGAATCATCTTGGCTGCCCTCTCCGGAAGCAGACATCGCCTTCCAAATCGCAGTGGCGATTTTATCAAAATCAAACGGCACCAGTCTGCCATCTCGCTTCTCAACCTGCGGAATCATCTCGCGGTACCGGCGTGTTTCTTTGGAAATCGGAGTCTCCGCGGATTTTGGAGCGCTCGCAACGGATGTTTTCGCACGAACGGGAGCCTTGGCGATCTTGGACATGGTAAGACGATTGGATAAAAAATTAATAATGCGATTCGTTTATAATCAGTTTACTCCTGTACGCTAGAAATGCCCTGTGGACAGCGTTATTGCGAAACGGTTGGAAATTTTTTCAATAAAAACGGAGCGCCATTTGCGATACCGTGCTCTTTAGCGAAGCCCGCGGCAGTCTCTAGGACATATCGCGCAGGCTCTGTCGGATAAAAGACATCCGGATAGGTAGAGGTCGCGATGTCCGAGATGATGGACACGACGTGTCCATCAGAATCCAGCCAGAAGATGTCTATTGGGACGAGCACGTCCTTCATCCAGAAGCCGTATCTATCATCTTTAGGAAATACAAAGAGCATGCCGTAATCGCTCGGAATGTTCGCTCGGCCACTAAGTCCACGTTCTCTGGCCTCCGGCGTTGTCGCATATTCAATCCTTAAGGACACTCCGTCGAAGACGGCGGAAGCCGATTCAGACTTTGTCCTATAGAAATACATCCCGGCGCCAAGCGCCAGGATAAGTAAGACGCCGATGCTAAAGCGCATCGCCTGATTATACAGGCGATGCGCCGAATCCTCGCGTCTATGCCTATGTATGACGCACCATCTTACCCCCTTCGCTCTCCTCCGAAGAGGTTCCCTGCATGCCCCAGAGAGAGAGCGCCGCCACCGCGACACCGGTAATCACGAGCGCCCACGTAAGCGTGTTCCCTGTCATTCCGGTAAAAGGGACCACGATGAGCCACAGACCGAGCACCGCATTTGTCCATTGTTGCCACATACTCGTATAAATTAGGCTAATAACGACTGCTTTGGAATAAACTTTATGGATTGTGTACGCCGATAATTGTATCCCTGCGGGATGAAATTCCCGTTAACTGTTTCAAGAGTGCGTCAACCATTTCTATCTCTTCATAAATGCCCTTGATTAGGTCCAGTTCCTTGGCTTCGGCGAGCGTCGCCCATTTGTAATCAACCGCGTCTTCGTCCAGCTTCACTTCTCCGGAAACATACGGGGCGTAATAACTGATTACCAGACACGGAACCCCGACGGGGCTGATGAAGGTGAGGTCCAAGAGGTACTTCGGCTTCCCTATTTCCACATTCACTTCTTCTTTTACTTCTCGCAGAAGCGCCGACTCTAAAGAGCCGTACCACTGTGGCGCATCGTATGATTTTGGTCTGCTTATATAATCGTCAACGTTCAGTCCGCCGCCGGGCACGGTCCACTTGTTGGGCTGCATCTTCTTATGCGGAGCCCGCTTCGTGACCAGATATTTTCCTTCATTGTTATAAATAATGCACGTCGTCGCCACGCGGTGAAGTTCTTTATCTTTTATTTCAGGTGTTTCCATAGACAAATGGTATCACGACAAAATTGCGGAGAGGGCGAGATTCGAACTCGCGGTGGGATTTCTCCCACGCATGCTTTCCAAGCATGTCCTTTAGACCACTCAGGCACCTCTCCGGTCGACACAGCTATAAACGTACAACAAACAACACAAAACAGGAAGTTTTACCGAAGTTAAAACTTCGGTAGATTTAAGTTGTGTTTTTACCAAGTAGCGCAGATACTCTTTCTGCTACTGGAGGGTGGGTTGAAAACAATCGTCCGAGCCATGCCATCCTACCAACTTCTGATTTGCCAAAAGGTTCGTCAATGAAGAGATGCGCGGTCGCGTGCGAGGCGTGCTTCATGGGGCGGTTGAAACCGCTTATCTTTTGAAGC
>JACOXQ010000024.1 GCA_016182285.1 Candidatus Kaiserbacteria bacterium | reverse complement strand
GCCCATCCCGCTGAAAGCGAAGATGGGCGCTGGTGCCGGTCGTCAGTAACCGCGCCAGTGTCCGCGATAGCCACCACGGCCGCAGTTGATGCAGACGCTCCACGCCGGTCCGTAGTACATCGGGTACACGGGATATACCGGGTACACGGGGTATACCGGGTACGTGGAGTACGACTGGGCCGGCTCGTACGCCACCGTCGGAGCGGGTACGTACACGACACGTCCCGGAGGATACGCAGGAACAACGACGCAACCCCCGAGAAAAACTGAAGAAATGGAAAGGACAGCGAACAGGGTCCTCATGGGAACCTCCTCAAGATTGAACTTATACATTATACCCCCAAAACAAGCATTTTGTCAAGCCTGCCAAATACGCGATATTCCGATGTTATTATACGCCAATGGATTCACGGTTTGATGAAGCAGAAGAGGAGGCGAAGCTCGCGCAGGTGCGCGAGCGCGAAGAAGAGGACGTGGCGCGCATCCTCTCCGACAAATACGGCCTTCTGTACGCCGACCTCTCGCTTAAAGAGATAGATAACGATGCTCTCCGCACTATCCCGGAGGCCGAGGCGCGCTCCGCCGAGGCGGCGGCCTTTGCGAAGACGGCGAAGGCGCTCTCGCTCGCCGTACATAATCCGAACAACCCAGCGCTTGCGAAACTGCGCGAGGAGCTCAAGGAGCGCGGCTTCCGCCTGCAGGAATTCCTTGTATCCAAAAAGAGCTTAGAGAAGGCGCTCGCGCGCTATGCGGACCTCTCATTCGCCTCCGAATCCAAGGCAGGCGTCTTTATCGTCACCCCAGAAACGCTCTCCAAGCTAATGGGCGAAAGCGGGGCGAAGAACGCGTTTGAGCGCGAACTCACCGCCGCTGTCGCGCTCAAATCGCTGGACCGCGTCTCGCGCGTCCTTGAAGTCATCATGGCGGGGGCATTCGCGCTCCGCGCTTCCGATATCCACCTGGAGCCGGAAGACGAGAAAACCCGCCTGCGCCTCCGGGTAGACGGCCTTCTCTCCGACGCGCATTCCTTTGACCCGGCGCTCTACCGCCAACTTAATTCGCGCATCAAACTCCTAGGCGGGGCGAAGTTAAATATTTCCAATCGCGCGCAGGACGGACGTTTTAGCGTTACGAAAAATGGGAATCAGACCCCGACGTCAGAAGTCGGGGCTCCGACCGCAAGCGTCGGAGTAGAAGTGCGCGCCTCATTCATACCGGGCAACTACGGCGAGTCCATCGTGCTCCGAATTCTTGACCCCGAGACGACGAAGGTCCCCTACACCGAGCTCGGCATCCATCCGAAGCTCCTCGCGCGGCTGGAGAAGGAAATCCGCAGGCCGAACGGAATGCTCCTCACCACAGGTCCGACAGGTTCGGGCAAGACGACGACGCTCTACTCGTTCCTCCGCGAGATACATAATCCGGAAATAAAAATCATAACGATAGAAGACCCGGTTGAATATCACTTGGACGGCATCGTGCAAACGCAGGTGGAGGGAAATAAATACACCTTTGCTGAAGGGCTCAAATCCATCGTGCGCCAAGACCCGGACATCATCATGGTAGGCGAGATACGCGACGGCGAGACGGCGAATATTGCGATCCAGGCTGCCCTCACCGGCCACTTCGTCTTCTCCACCCTCCACACCAACGACGCGGCCGGCACTTTCCCGCGCCTCGCGGACCTCGGCGCGGACCCTAAATCGTTCGGCTCCGCCGTCACCGTATCCATGGCGCAACGGCTCGTGCGCAAGTTGGACCCCGACAAGAAAAAAGAACGCGCTCTCGCGGACGACGAGAAAAAGATGATTGCGAAAGTATTTGAAAATCTGGCCGACAAGAGTCTGATACCTGAAAAAATTGAAACCGTCTGGGAGCCGGCTCCTGCAAGCGGGGACGAAACAGGCTACAAAGGTCGTATCGGTTTATACGAAGCGATTTTTATGGACGACGAGCTCGCGCACTTCCTCCGCGACAATCCGCCAGAGAATGAAATTGCAAAAGTCGCAGCGAAACAGGGCTATCTCACCATGGCGCAGGACGGTATCCTTAAAGCCCTAGCCGGCATCACCTCCCTTTCCGAAGTCGCCTCTACAGTGGACCTCCCGAGAGTTTAGAAGGTGTCACATATCAAATTGATACCACGACCGTGGGTTTAATTTGATATCTCCAGTGACAAAGAAATGCACCTTGTTTTACGCTATAGCGTGAAATAAGGTACGTTGAGATAAAACAAAAATCGCCCGACAGAATCATCGGGCGATTCTGCCGGGCGAGTGTTAGTTTAGCTGATAACATCGGTGTTTGGTTTGCTGACCAGTGCACCTGCGTGTTCCAGTGCATCTTTCACGGCAATAGATATTGAAAGATTCGTTGTGTTAGGTTTTTCTTTCGCTTTTGCCGCCGCCCGTTCCGCAATCCTTAGCACCCGCTTCTTTGTCATCCGGTCGTCCAACAAAACAAACAGACCAGAAAAAAGATGCGGAACGCCATTTTTAATGTATATCCCACATTTCATGTTTGATCTCCTGAAAAGAACGGAATCCCGTTCATAGTCCTCAAGGCAATAACCCGCGATAAATCACGGGGTGAACGAGACACCTGAGGATTTTCCCAGCGCCATCCCGCTCTTTCCGAAGAAAGGGCGGGACGGACCAGAAAGTCCTTGGGGAAACGCCCTAAGCCGTCAAGCCTTGCCTAGAGGAGTATGAACAGGAGCAACAATCTATGATAAGATGATAGCACATAGACTATTTTTATGTCAAGTCCTGCGAATGCCAACCCGACAGTCCCCACCTCGCTGGATTCGGCGTTGCGCCCGTCTCGCTGGGACGAATATGTCGGGCAGAAGCAAACGAAGGCGAATATCAGAATCGCCATAGACGCCGCGAAAAAGCGCGGGAGTATGCCCGAACATATTTTGTTTTACGGACCGCCGGGGGTCGGTAAGACCACTCTCGCATATCTCGTCGCCCACACGCTCGGCTCGCAATTAAAGAGTACCTCCGGCGTCGCGATAGAGCGCGCCGGAGACCTCGCCGCCATTCTTACGAACCTTGAACCGAACACGGTTTTGTTTATAGACGAAATCCACCGGCTTTCCAGAAAAATAGAGGAGCTCCTCTACCCCGCGCTTGAATCGGGACATCTGGATTTGGTTCTCGGGAAGGGTCCGTCGGCTCGCACGGTGGAGCTCGCGCTCCCGCCCTTTACTCTCGTTGGCGCGACTACGCGCGTCGCAGAACTCTCGGGTCCGCTCCGTTCGCGTTTCGGCGGAGGAACATACCAATTGGACTTTTATAGCGACGACGACTTGCGCGACATCATTCGCCGGTCCGCGAAACTGCTTAACTTGGACGCGCCTGAAGAAGTGATAGAGCGCATCGCGTCTAGAAGCAGGGCGACCCCGCGCGTCGCGAATTCGCTTCTGAAGCGCGTCCGCGACTTCTCCGAGGTGCATGAGAGAGAACTCTCCGTCAAGCTATGCGACGATGCGTGCAAGCTCTTCGGCATTGACGAGCGCGGATTAACGAAAGACGACCGGCGGTATCTGGAAACTCTTCATAAGAGTTTCAGGGGCGGGCCGGCCGGCGTACGCGCTATCGCTTCTTCTCTGCACGAAGACCCGGACACGATTGAACATGTATACGAGCCGTACTTGCTTCGTCTCGGCTTCTTGGAGCGTTCCCCGCGCGGCCGCATCCTCACCCCGACCGGCCGTGCGTACCTTAAAGACGGGTCAGAAAAATTATTCTGAATTGCATTTCCTTCCTGACTACTGCAAACTGCTTACTGCCTACTATTTATGTCCGGACATTCCAAGTGGTCGCAGATTAAGAGGCAAAAATCGGTTACAGACGCCGCGAAGAGCCGAATCTTCTCGCGTTACGCTCGTCTTATCGCTCTTGAGTCTAAAAAGGCGAATGGGGTGTTATCAGCCCCCTCTCTGTCGGTTGTAATAGCGCGCGCCAAGGCCGCGAATATGCCCAAGGACAACATTGAGCGCGCCATAAAGAAGGGGGTGTCAAAGGATTCGGGAGATATGGAACAGGTGACGTATGAGGCATACGGCCCCGGAGGGACCGCCGTCATCATTACCGCGCTCACCGATAATAAAAACCGCACGACCCAAGAAATAAAACATTTACTCGCACTCCAGGGCGTGGAACTCTTGTCGTCGGCGAGGACGAAGAGCTCCTCTCGGCCGTCCTCGATACTCTCGACGAGCACGACGACGTCCAGCAGGTATTCACCAATGCGCGCGGGTATGACCCGACATACTAGAATGGTCTCGCAAAACGACTTATGTACTACGTATATATTCTGCTGAGTAAAAAAGACAACAAATTATACACTGGCTATACAGAAAATTTGAAGCGTCGTTTTGCAGAACATACCGAGGGTCGTGTGCGCGCTACTCGTTACCGCAAACCACTGCGTTTGGTATATTATGAAGCATATGAGTCGCAGGCAGATGCTAAAACGCGAGAATGGAATCTTAAAAACTCTCAAGGGGCTAGAACTGCACTAAAACGACGACTTGGAAACTGCCTGCGACAAGACCATTCAGTATGACGGGTATGAGAATATTGGCGATTGACCCGGGATACGACCGTCTCGGTATCGCCGTTGTGGAGGGCGACGCCTCCCGACCAGCGCTCCTCTGGAGCGACT
>JACOXQ010000023.1 GCA_016182285.1 Candidatus Kaiserbacteria bacterium | reverse complement strand
CGACCGCGGCGGCTATGGCGGCAACGGCGGCTATGGCCGCGGAGGATACTAACCTTTCGCAAATAAAAACAGCCCCGCCTTCGGCGGGGCTGTTTTTATTGAGCTTGTTTCTTCTTGAGTTCGGCGCTCCATCCGGCGAGATTCGCCAAAAGCTGAAGGAACGTCGCGGAGGCGGAAAGAGCGAGAACGAGTATCGCGTACCACGCGACCGGCGTCGCGAAATAGAAGAAGACGACGACGGGAGCGAACCACAGCCCAGTGCACCACGGACAATTTAGGAGTCCGCCAAGCGCTCCGGACAACGAGCGCGGGTCCGCTCCCTTAAACCAGTCGCGGATGAACGCCGTGATGATGTCATAGGTGAAGAGGCGTACTAGGCGCATGACGGCGAGCGCCATGAGGAAGAAGTCGGTTGGCGGTACGGAAGCGAATAGGCGACCGGTGTCTGCGAGCCAGAGATAGCCCGCGGCCATGAGCGCTATGAAAAAGATTGAGAGCGCCGTATACCAGAAATGGAACGCCATGCGCGATATTCTAGCATATGCTAGCGTTTCATCATGATGAAGAATGAAGACGAGCCTCTTGCCTATAGTATCGGCTGGCAGCCGTTCTTGGGTCTGAAAATTTATCTGGACTCGCGACCGCTCATCCCCCGGCCGGAAACCGAATGGTGGACCGAGCAGCTCTTATCCCATGTTGGACGTACGACGTCCAACATTACATTTCTGGATTTGTGCGCCGGGAGCGGCGCCATAGGGTGCGCGGCGCTCGCGCGCCTGCCGAATGCGCGCGTATTTTTCGGCGAAATTGACCCCGAGCACGAGGCGACTATTTTAAAAAATATTCAGGAAAATAATTTGGATGCTTCGCGAGCTGATGTCCGCATCGGAGACTTGTTCGCGCCGTTTGGAGATATGAAATTTAACGTCATCGCCGCGAACCCGCCATACGTCCCCGCCGGCCGCGCGCTCCCGGCCAGTGTCGCTGATTACGAACCCGCGCTCGCGCTTTATGCCGGAGCGGACGGACTCGGCGTCATGCGCCGCATCGCCGCGGAACTGCCGCGACATCTGGCAAAAGACGGAGTGGCGTGGATAGAGTGCGACAGCCTTACCGTCGCGGCGGCCCGTGCGCTCTTTGAGGCGCAAGGCCTGTCCGCAGAAATACGCGCCGACCACTACGGCCGTCCGCGCATATTCATAATAACTTCATGCGCGCCCTGCTAACCTCTCCTCGTGAGGTGCGTGGGCGAGTGTCCATAATATCCATAAAATGGTTAAGGCCATGTCGCGAATAAACGCATAATCGGCCGGAGAGATTGCACCAAGGTGCGGTCTCTCCGGCCTTGTATATATATGATGCTATAGTTTCTGTATGGTCGACCAGCCGCTCCAGCCGTTCTCCCCTCCGACCGCTCTTTTGACGTATGTGCCGGACGGAATCACCGCCGCCGTGGCGGTTGAATGGCTCCTATACGCCGTCTTCGCCTTCTGGGCAATTTACACGCTTATCGCCGTATATCACTGGCTGAAGTATTCCCACGCGTCGTGGGTAGCCTTCCCCGCCATCGCGACGCATCTTTTCGTATCATTCGTTCTCATTGCGTACGCGCTCTCCGGCGAGCTGGCCGTATCCATATGAGAGAATTCCAGCTGGAACCGGGAGAATTCGTCGTACTGCAGGTACGCAAGCATTGGTTCGTTTTTGTCATTGAACTCCTGCCGTACGCGGTCATCGCGGCTGTTCCTTTCATATTGCCTAAAATCATACCAATGGCTCCGCCGCTTGCGCCGTACGCGGCGCTCTTTGATTATTCAACGCCGCTTATGCGCGCCGCGCTCGGCGTCTGGCTCTTGGTCGCGTGGACCGGCGCCTGGGGCGCCTTTACCCGCTACTTCCTCAACGCGTGGGTGCTTACGAGCCAGCGCATAGTCACCATCAAACAGCGCAGCTTCTTCAACCGCGAAGTGTCCAGCCTGCTTTTGACGCGCGTTCAAGACGTTACCAACGCCGTCTCCGGCCTTCTCCCGTCCTTAATCGGCTTCGGGAATATAAAGGTCCAGAGCGCAGGAGCCGAGATCCAGTTCACGATGCGGGACATCCCGAATCCGGCGGTCATGCGCGACCTTATCTTCAAGCACATCCCGGAAGAGACGGCGCCTGCCAATATCTGATACAATCGGCTCATGTCCGAGCCGCTTTCTACCGACCCGTATAAAGGCGTCCGAGATTTCTACCCGGCCGACCAGGCGAAGCTTGATGCGATGTTCGCACGCATTCGCGAAACGCTCGGAACATGGGGCTATGAAGAATACAACGCTTCTCCATTGGAGCGCGCCGAACTCTACGAAGCTAAGACCTCCGAAGAAATCGTTAACGAACAGACCTACACGTTCACCGACCGCGGCGGCCGGAGGGTGACGTTGCGCCCCGAGATGACGCCGACCTTGGCTCGCATGATCGCCGGCAGGCGGCGCGAGCTCGCCTTCCCTCTCCGTTGGTTCTCTATCGGCAATCGCTTCCGCTACGAACGGCCGCAGAGAGGACGCCTTCGCGAGTTCTATCAGGCGGATATTGACCTCGTAGGTTTGCCGGAAGGCGAGGCGGATATTGAGATCGTCCGGCTAGCCTCGGAGATACTTAAGGCGTTCGGCGCTGCGGAAAAAGATTTCGTCATTCGCGTGAATTCGCGCTCTCTCTTAAATGCCGCATGCGCGGAGGCGGGACTTAAGGGCGACGATGTTAAGCAATATCTGCGCCTCTTGGATAAAAAGTCCAAAATGCGCCCTGAAGAATTTAAAAGCGCGTCCGAGACGATATCAAAAAAAGACCCGCTTTCCCTCATTGATGCGAAGCCACTGGAAACGTTCATAACGGAACTCAAGAAGCGCGGCGTCGGGAATGCTGTTTTTGACGCATGTATTACACGCGGTTTTGATTACTACACAGGAATGGTCTTTGAAGTATACGATACGAATTTGGCTAATCCGCGCGCCCTCTTCGGCGGCGGGCGCTACGACGGCCTCGTCGCGCTCTGGGGCGGTGAGCCTATCCCCGCCGTCGGCTTCGCTCTCGGCGACGTTACACTCGCGGACTTTCTTCAAACGCATTCTCTGCTACCGAAGTTAAACGAGGGTTATGCGCAATTATATGTCGGCACTCCCAAGGAGAGCGACATTCCTTCTGCGCAGAAGTTTGCGGACGCTCTGCGCAAAGAAGACGGGCGAGTGTTCGTTAATCTCACCGCCCGCGCGCTCGGCGACCAGATAAAAGACGCTGTGAAGCGCGGAATCCCGCTATTCGCCGCCTACGGCGCGGACGAGGTCGCCGGTCGGTCAGTGCGGCTTAAAATTCTCGCTACCGGTGAAGAGACTGTGGTTCCGATATCCGGACTTTCTTCGTATTTGCAGTCCAGCATCCAGCCTCCAGCCTCCAGCTCCTAGAATTATGCGCGCTGTTACATTTGACATTGAATCCATTTCAGACTCGCTGGTGCGCGGACATATTGACGTGAACGAACAGGAACTCACTGTCGTCGGTATTCACGATTCAGAAACCGGCGAGTATTCTTCATATTTTAAAGAAGAGCTCCACAAGCTCTGGCCGATACTGGAGCGCGCGGATATGCTTATCGGATTCAATTCAGACAGCTTTGATATCCCGCTTTTGAACCGCTACTATCCTGGTAATCTATCGCACATACGCTCATTGGACTTGCTTTCAGAAGTGCAGAAGGTGCTCGGACGGCGCATCAGGCTCCAAGCACTCGCAGAGGCGACGCTCGGCAGGGGGAAATCCGGCGACGGGCTGGCTGCCGGGCAGTGGTGGAAGGAGGGGAAGAGAGATGAGGTGGCCAAGTACTGCATTGAAGACGTCAGGCTCACGCGCGAGTTATACGATTACGCGCTTGCGAACGGCGTTCTTAAATATAAGGACCTCCGCGACCTGCGCGACATTAAGATTGATACTGCGAATTGGAATAGTGCGGTATCCGCCATGCCCGCTATGACACATGCGTTGCCATTATGAAATCTTCCCTTGCCATCCCGCTAGCTATTCTCGCCGGAGGAATTATAGTCGCGGTGGCGGTGTATGCATCTCAGCCTAAAGCTCCTTCAAAAAGCATCGGTGACACGGCATCAGTGCGGCCAGTGAGCGCATCCGATCATATTCTCGGCAACCCTGCCGCGCCGGTGGTGATTATTGAGTATTCCGACTTTGACTGCGACTTCTGCAAAGGATTCCACGATACGCTCCGCCAAATTGTCGCGAATGAGGGCGCGAGCGGCAAAGTTGCTGGAAATTCTCTAACGCTCTCTTCGCGGCTCAGCCTGCTGACCCATCTCGTTACGGAGAACTCGCTTCTTCAATCGGCATCTCCGGCGATGGCTTCGCATCATGTTACTCCTCCGCCTCCACAGCTCTTGATGCGCGCATCACCGCAGACCGCCAGAACGCTCTTGAAATTGGCGCCACAGGAACGCCCTATTCAATTATTCTGGTGAACGGAAAACCGTTTGAAGTAATGAACGGCGCTTACTCCTATGACGCTGTGAAGCAACTCGTGGGTCAGGCGAGCGCGTCATCGTCAATCAATTCTAACCGATAGATATCAAATGAGTTGTCGCCTTCAAACATATCGGATGGATTTGGTAAGTAAATTCGCCTGCGCGAAATTTCTTCCGTCGCGTCGTTTATGAGCCGATGAAAAACTTTGAAATCTTCTTTTCTTTCCTTAAAGTCTATGACGTACCGGCGCATCTGCGGAGAGCTGTCGGCATTCTTCGTCTTCTTGCACTCGTACACGATGAATCGCCGCACAGGCTTGCCGAACATTTCTCGGACTGTGTAATAGTTAAAGATAGCTTGGATAACGAAGAGCGACTTCGCCGAACCTCCCTTAGAGAACGAGGCGACGAACTTATGGTCCACGATATCCACCGCGCCTCTTTGCGCTTTTGATTCCACCACCAAGTCTGAAATCGCTTTAATCGGGAGCGGGAGCCCTTCCACTTCTACAACGCCTCGCACTTCTACGCCTAGTACCTTGTGCCGCGGCGGCCGCTGTAAGTAATACGAAACCGCCCGAAGATATTCCTGTTCCATTTTTTTCCTCTTTTCTCTTTTGGCGCGGCGGGTTTTTGCACTGCCGAAGTCTATTTCAAAATCTGCAACGTTGCGCATATATTCCAAACCTTTTTGTATCGCCAATTCTTTATCTGCTCCATTATAAAAATTCTCCAGCGCGAGGTGCCCCGCGCTCCCGACAACCGCCGCAGGCGTTGTTGGTGTGTCATAAATTTCTTCAACATACCGCTTGTACCAAGCCAGCGGATTGCGCAAAAACGCCATCAAGCTTGAATGGCTCCAATGCTTTATCGGCAGTTTCCTTTTACTCTTACTGATCGCTTTCTCCCTCATTTTCATATTGTCAGTATAGACTATCCACAACTTAGAGCGGTCGCTATATCTTGTGGATACCTTCATAAAATCGAGCCCCTACGGGGCTCGATTTTTTATACTTTAATTAATACGACTTCAGGTGGCGGGCGCGGTCGTGGAGGCGGATTTTTTCCAGCGCTTTGGCTTCTATCTGGCGGATGCGCTCGCGGGTCACGCCGAATTC
>JACOXQ010000022.1 GCA_016182285.1 Candidatus Kaiserbacteria bacterium | reverse complement strand
AAAAGTGCATGTGAAGCCGCACGCGACCTTCCGCCGCGAGAATGCGAACCTGATTATGCACCTGCCGGTTAAGCTTACCGATTCGCTCCTCGGCACGACAAGACAAACATCAAGATTGAATTTTGATAGTATGACGACTGGGCGCGCGAATAACTCGCCGCTGCCGTCTTGTTCAAAGCCAATGTTTGCGCCAAGCGCACACCACCACACCTCTCGCTCGTGGAAAAGTGCAGTGCCCTTAGCTTCGTGAAGGTGTTCTTTCTGGGCATGCCATTTACAAAAATCTTTTCCCATTTTAGATATTGTATACTATCCTCATGACCGCAACCGAAGGCCTCGCGCAGGTGAATGCGCTCGCTACGAATACGGCGCTAACGGTCTGGTCGGGTGCCTCCGATTTTCTCATCATCCTAATCCTCTTCGGAGCGCTCTTCCTCTTCGCGTGGTATATGAATTACGGCCAGCTGGTCGCGCTCCTGCTCGCTTTCTACGCCGCATATGCGCTCTACGCCGTCTTCCCGTACGCTTCGTACCTGCCCTCGGCCCCCGCCTCTACGGCGCTCTTCGCCCACATTGGCCTCTATGCTGTTCTCGTATTCCTCTTCTATCTCATCCTGCGGCGAGTCGTCGTCTCCGACTTCTTATATGTCAGCTTCTTCGGAGTGCTCGCGCTCTCGTTCTTCGGCGCGGCGTTCCTTATCGCGCTTGCGTACCACGTCTTCCCGGTCGTCTCCGTCTACCAGTTCACGCCCGCAGTGGACCTCCTCTTCGCGGCGAAGGAGTACTTCTTCTGGTGGTTCGCCGCCCCCGCCATCGGCCTCTTCTTCCTCGCGCGCTAACCCATGATTGAAGACGAGTCCGAAAAGGAAGCGCCGGTATCAATACGCGAAGGAGCCAGAGGCATTTGGCGGCATGCGCGCGCCTATAAAAGGACAATCATCGCACTCGGCCTTCTCGGTATCATATCTGCCATCGCCAACGGCTTTGTCCCGTATATCACAGGCCGTTTCTTTGACGCGCTCATAGCGCTCTCGCAGGGCCAGACCGCGCAAGCCGAGGGACTGCCGCTTTGGGCGCTCATGCTTGCCGCATGGGCCGGTATTCGCGTCATCGGCGATGCGGTAGATTGGTGGACCGACCGCAGACGCCGATGGCTAACGACCAATATGCAACTCGGGACCCAAGCGGAAGGGTTCGTTCATCTTCTCCAATTGCCGCTGTCGTTCCATGGCAACGAACATATCCAAGCGGTATTTAGCAAAATCAGCTCCGCTTCATGGCGCATGACGAGCATCCTGCAAACGGTAATCGAAATCGCGCCGCAGCTGCTGTCGGTCATCATCGGCATTACGCTCGCCCTTAGCATCAATACGACTCTTGCCGCCATTCTCATCGCCGGAGTCGTCGCATATGCGATTGCGCTCGCCATCCTCTTGCGCGGAACGGCCGCGACCGACCACGCGGCGCACCGCATGTGGATGGACCGTTGGAACGATGCATCTGCGGCGGTTGAACAAGCCGCCGCCGTCAAACAGGCGGCGGCCGAGCCGTACGAGATGCAGCGGATTCGGAAAACTCTGCGCGGTGATACTGTCAACCTCTGGTATAAGAATGAACTGAACTGGAATCGCGTCAACTTTTGGCAACGCATCACCGTCTTTTTTACACAGCTATCAATCTTCGTCCTATCCGTACACTACGTCAGCGCCGGCATCATCACCATAGGCGAATTGGTCGCGTTTAACGGATACGCTCTTATGTTCTTCGGCCCCCTAGTCTCGCTCGGTTATAGCTGGCAAGTGCTCCAGAACGGAATAACGGCTGCAGGTTCCGTGGAAAGAATCTTCCGCCGACCGCAGGAACAGTATCATCCGAGAGAAGGCAAGACCTCTGGAGACCGAAGAGGTTCTGTCCAGTTTGACGATGTCTCGTTCCACTACGACGAGAATCGTGACGATATCCTTTCGCATTTATCGTTCGCCGCCCAGCCGGGCCAGATTACGGCGCTTGTCGGCGAATCGGGCGTCGGGAAATCAAGCGCCATTTCGCTCATTTCCGGCTATTATTTTCCTACGGAAGGCCGAGTGCTGGTTGAGGGCGTTGACACGCGCGAATGGGACCTGCTCGCTCTGCGTAAGCGCATCGCGGTCGTGCCGCAGGAGGTCGCTCTTTTCAACGACACTATCCGCGCGAATATCCGCTACGGCTCGTTTGACGCATCTGATTCAGCAGTAGAGCGCGCGGCGCAGGACGCGCATATAGAAGACTTCATCCTGCATCTGCCGAAGAAGTACGACACGATTGTCGGCGAGCGAGGCATCAAACTCTCGGTAGGACAGAAACAGCGCATCGCTATCGCGCGCGCCATCCTACGCAACCCCACGTTCCTAATATTGGACGAACCGACTTCCGCGCTGGATATTGAGACTGAACAATTAATCACTGCGTCGTTGGAGAAGCTCATGCGCGACAGAACCACGTTTATCATCGCACACCGCCTTTCAACAGTACGGAAAGCCGACAAGATACTTGTTATTAAAGACGGTTCGGTCGCCGAACAAGGAACGCATCAGGAATTGCTCGCGAAAGAAGATGGCACCTACCGCCGTTTGTATGACCTCCACGTCGGGCTTTACGAATGATATAGAGCGGTGGATAACGAACGGGGCGATGATATACTAACGAGATGAAAAAGTCCCACAAAATAGCAGAACCCACACTGCACGATGTTATCCAAATCGTGCAAGAGAGTTCGGGTCGCGTCGAAAAACGCCTGAAACGGCTTGAGAAGGCGCGTGTGTAAAATTCATGACTCTCTCTGAAGAGCTCAAGGCGCGCGGGCTGATTGAACATTCGTCTACGGCGCCGGAGAAGATTTTCTCCGTCCCAAGAACCGTATATCTCGGCGTTGACCCGACTTCTGACTCCATGCAGGTCGGTAATCTAGCGGTCGTGTTGCTGATGAAGCGGCTCGGCGAAGCCGGACACAAGCTCATATTTCTGGTGGGGGGCGCGACCGGCATGATCGGAGACCCTAAAGAAACAGGTGAGCGCGTCATGCTGGATGAAAAGACCGCTACGCGCAACACTCGCGCGCTGAAGACACAGCTCAAAAACATTCTTGGCGGCATATCGTTTAAGCTTGTGGACAATGCGGATTGGCTCGCGAAGCAAAAACTGCTGCCGTTCCTGCGCGACGTCGGAAAATACTTCACCATCAACGACCTAATCAAGCGCGAAGTTATCAGGAGGCGCATTGAAAATCCCGATGACAGCATTTCGTACACAGAATTTTCATACGCGCTCCTGCAGGGACTGGATTATCTGACGCTCCACGAGAAGTACGGCGTTGACCTCCAAATCGGCGGTTCCGACCAGTGGACTAACATTCTTTCCGGAGTTGACCTTATTCATAAAAGATTAGGCAAAGATGTTTACGCGCTCGGGATGCCGCTCGTTACTGATGCTACCGGTAAGAAGTTCGGCAAGAGCGAGGGGAATGCTATCTGGCTTGACGCGAAGAAGACCTCGCCGTTCCGCTTCTACCAGTTCTGGATTAACCTTCCCGATGCCGACATTGACAAGTATTTGAAGGTATACACATTTTTGTCTCTTGTTGAGATTGGCGCATTAATTGAGTTGCACAGGCGCAATCCGGGAGAGAGGCAAGCACAGGAAACTCTCTCGCGCCTCGTAACAGAAATCGTGCACGGGCCTGCGGCGACCGCGCAGTGTGCGGCCGCCTCTGACGCTCTGTTCGGCGACACGCCTTTCAACGAACTCTCGCGCGACGCGCTCGCGGTTGCGCTATCCGAAGCGCCTTCAGTAGAAATATCAAGACGAGGCATTGCCGAAGGGTACTCGCTCGCAGAAGCGTTAGTGACGGGAGGCTTGGCTTCGTCAAAATCAGACGCGCGACGGCTCATAGAGGGGAGGGGCATCACGCTCTCTGGTCAGACAATTTCAGACCCAGACCAGAAAGTGTATAACGGTGACCTTTCAAGTGGCTACGCGCTCGTCCGTAAAGGCAGGCAGGGCGTCCTCATCCTCGTCTTGAAATAAAGGCTAATAGTGGTAGTGTAAACAAGGACTTGAGTTCGCCGTAAGGCGATTTGACAGTTGGTTTATTCATTGGGGGTGGATCATGAAAACGAATATCCAGATTACCGTTCTGGCAGTAAGTATCATGATTAGCTTCAGTTCAACAGCCAGTGCGGCCGGATTTTTTGACAGCATCGGAAAGGCGTTTTCGCAACAAGACACTGCGAAAGAAGAGCGGGCTAAGAAACAAGCCACGCTACCCCGATGCGCCAAACCGATCGGTACGATAACCATCGCGCCGCCCGAGAACCAGTGGTGGAGAGGAT
>JACOXQ010000018.1 GCA_016182285.1 Candidatus Kaiserbacteria bacterium | reverse complement strand
CATGAACATACTTATCATTGGGAGCAAGGCTGAATATAAGAAATCAAAACGCCAGTATCCGGCCACGGACGAGGTGACGATTGTAAGTTCGATGGAAGAACTCCACAAACTGCTTCGTCAACACGGCCACGGCATCACTAACTCTGTAAGTGATGCTACGGATCTGCTCAGTCGACACTACGACTGTATTGAGCAGGACTTCATGAACTTCTTGGACAACAAGATTTCATGACCATCCGCAAAATGGCGAGCGGGGATCTGAGGCAAACCATAACCCTCGGGCGAGACCGCAACTGGGGAATGCAAATTCCCCCTTTATAAAGTTTCTGAATGGTTCGGAAACTTTTAGAGATTCGTTCATTCCATCAAACAAAGGAGAATGCAAATCAGCTACCGCAAGCCTTTCCAAGAAGGTATCGCTTATCCTGTGCTTTCCAGCACGGGGGAGCCTACTTCCTGGTATTTCTCGAAAAAGGTGGCAGAGATTGCGGCCCTAATGTTAGGAGTCACAGTCGGGCAAGGCCGCCAACTTTTTGAGGGTGATGCTGATCGCTTGCACGTGATCGGATTCTCATCTTCTGAGACGCGGAGAGGCCCGCGTTAAACTCCTTCGCCAAGGCAACTGGCGTGTAGGTTCCAAACAAAGAGCAATGAATGACCTTCGTTGCTTTTTCTTTTGCCAATGAATCTCGCTATCTTTGTCGGTCGGCAATTATAAGGATATTTGATAGAGCCTGAGCACAATACGCTACACAATAGCTAACGCCCAGTCATAAACTCGGAAGCAGGTTGGAGGGTTGAAGAACAAGTTCTCGAGCATGCCCATGGTGTGAGTTACATTAAATAACTCGCGTAATTTTGGATCGGGTTCGTCTTTAAATTCAGCGTGGGTCGTATTTTTATTCATCATATCTATCGTGACATAGAGATTATTCATAAACGTCTTCTTATCTTGCCATACGATTTCAACGGCATTAAAGTAGCGATCGGCTGGGAAGAGGAATTTCTCATCGAACATGCACCCGAGTCGATAGAGCACTGCACGCGAGCGATCTAATCGTGTACTCTTTTTGCCTCTCTTTCTGTCGGACGGGAGGCTATCGCGAAGTACTTGTTTGTAAGAAACGAGCTCATGGTCGTAGTGAGAGAACAGCGTCCAGAAGTGTCCGAAGAGCGTATCAATACTGAAATATTCCACTTCGCCATCTTTCTGCATTCCCATGGCGCCGAGGAGGACAGTGACGAATTCATTGCGGAGTCTCTCGCGATCGTTGTCGCGCATGATAAGAGGGATCGTAGTTTGGTGCCACGATGGCATCATTGTGTATTTTGAGTTCCGCGAGGCCGTAGAGGAATGCACCGCCGACACGCTGCAGGTCTTTTTCAGTAAAGAGTTTCGGCGTTGCTTCTAATCGCGTTCCGACACCGCAATTACCCATATACGGTGAGCTGATGAATTCTGTTAGCACGACAGAAAGCATCGCTTTTCCATTTTCTATATCGGGATATAGCGCAGAAAGCTCTTGTCGTGGCGTCTCACCGGCGAATGCGTCATTCCAGCTCGTATCTCCCCATGCGATCTGGTACCACGCGCGGAAGATGCGATTGATGAGGTTGCTCGTCAGAAGAGTTTGTCTGCCTCCGGCACTCAATTCTGCGTGGGATAATCCTTGATCATAACGCATGAAGACAAGGTCGCTGAAGAGCGCGCACAATTCCGCTTCACTGCGAGGTCTATACGGAGCATCTTGGTAGTTCAAGTGATGTGCCATTGCTAAGATAGTAGCGCATCTTTTTTGCTCGCCCGGTCTCTGCAACCAACTATCCATAACTTGGTGCTATAGCGTCATCTTGTGGATACCACCACGATATTGTTATCAGTAGACGGTCGGCTGTTGATAAGGAGATTGCCCGTGGAGGTCTGACCTTCATGGGTTGTTCACACAGAGCAAGGTAGGCTATTGACTGAAGATTATCTTTAGATAAACTTAACTTATGACTATGGCAATAAAAAGGGTACGGAGGATCATCGGACTCAAAGAGCTTCTGGAGAATATGGGCACCTATATTCGACACGCGGAACAGGGAAAGTCATTCACCGTTGTTCGCCGTTCACGACCTATATTTAGGATCATGCCGGTGGATGAATGGGGTGACGAGGGGAATTGGGAAACAGTTGTTGATTTCAGAAAGATTAACCCTCGCGGAGTACCCATAGATGAAGTTATTTCGTCCCTCGAACGGCTCAATGCACAAGACAGATAAATTTCTCGCCAAGCTCGATGCGGAGCGGAGAGAAAAGGTGCTCGTTGTTCTTCTACGAATCCGCACGGGTGATTTCAGCGGTCTCAATCTTAAGAAAATGAAGGAGGTCGGATCTCTGTATCGTGTCCGTGTCGGTAAAGTTCGCATCATATTCGAGATGGACACAAATGGCATTCGGCTTGTTGATGTTGATTTCAGAAATGACAATACGTACAAGAGATATTAAGTTAGTTGATAGTTATGCTTACCGGACAATGGTCGGAGCCGTAGATTAGGGGGAGAATGGAGGCGGATTTCATCCGGCGGATGAATTCGCTCGCGACGAAGAAGTAGTCCAGGCGCCAGCCGACGTTCCTGTCGCGCGCGCGACTCTTTATGTCCCAGTAGCTATAGGCTTCTTTAGTGTTCGGATGAAAATGCCTGAATGAATCTACATAGCCTGCCGCTACAACCTCGTCTATCCACGCGCGTTCCTCCGGCAAAAAGCCGGTGTTCTCTTCATTCTCCTTCGGCCGCGCGAGGTCTATCTCTTCGTGCGCGGTGTTCACGTCGCCGCAGAAAATGACCGGCTTTTGTTTGCGCAACTTTTCTGCAAATGCGAGAAATGCGTCATAAAAGCGCAGTTTATAGTCCAATCGCACCGGACCCTGACCGCCATTGGGGAAGTAGACGTTTAATAGCCAGAAGTCGTCGTATTCGGCGCCTATAAGGCGGCCTTCTTGGTCAAATTCTTTTATACCCATGCCGTAAATAACCGAGAGCGGCTCCGCTTTTGAATACAATGCGACGCCGCTGTAGCCCTTTTTGATTTGGCAAGAAGAAAAGAAGGCGGAGTATCCAGAAGGGGAGAGCATATTTTCCGAAAGCTGCTCTGGCGAAGCCTTCGTCTCCTGCAGGCAGAAAATATCCGGCTTTGCTGTTTTCAAAAAGGTCTCCCAATAATTATCCTTTCCGCCGGAGGCGGACCCGCCTTTGGAGGGCGCGAGCGACCGTAATCCGTTCACATTCCACGACACGAGTTTCATATCAGCATTGTATACCAATTTGTTTCTAGGCTCGCCTCGATATGGATATTGTTATCCTTGGCCGGTCGGCAAAGATAACAATATTTTATTCGTCGTTAGCTGCGGGATTTACCGTGGAATTTTTTGTGGATTTCTTTAAGATGACTGTCGGTGATGTGCGTGTAAATCTGCGTCGTATTAATGGAGGCGTGGCCGAGGAGCTGTTGGACGCTTCGTATGTCGGCGCCGTTACTCAAAAGGTCGGTGGCGAAGGCGTGTCGGAGCGTGTGGGGCGTGACGACGCTCGTGATGCCCGCGCGCGCAACATATCTCTTTAAATGCCTCTGCACATCGCGCGGGATAATGCGATGCGGGGCGTTCGGCCGGCCGTCTACGAAGAGCGCCTCCTCCATATCATTGCGCGCTTTCAGATATTCGCGAACAGCTTCTTTAGCGGCGGGAGAGATGAAGACGACGCGCACTTTCTCGCCTTTCCCGCGCACCGACAATTCATCTCGTGAGAGATCTAAATCGCTATTGAGTGCGCAGAGTTCAGAAACACGCAGACCGGTTGAGAACAATAATTCAAGAATCGCGCGGTCGCGCAGACAAGCGAGTCTTTTGTTCTCGTCAGTTTCTTTTTCAAGCGCCTCTTTTGGCGCATTAAGCAGACGAGCGAGTTCGGCAGATGTGATAAGGTCTATCTGACGCTCGGGGAGTTTCGCGAGCTCTATCTTCTCCGGAGAAATGGCTTCTATATCGCGCTTGCGCAGGAACTTCAGGAACGCGCGAAGCGCGATCATATAGTAATTTTGGGTGCGCCTTTTCATCGATTCTTCTCCAGTCCCAGACTGTCGATTGAGCCAGAGTCTGAATTCGCGAATATTCTGCTCGGTAATTTCGCTCACATCCCCAATCTGCATCCGCTTGAAGTAGCGGGTGAGATACCTGTCATAATTCTCAACCGTCTTCACGGCTCTACCTCTCTCTATTTCTATATATTCTAGAAATTGTCTCTTCGCCGCCTCTGCGTTCATCTCATAATTATATCATCAAATATTGTGCGACATGGTTGCAAATTAAGGAGAGGCGTGGTAGGATAATAATACATGCTTACCACTAAGAAAAAGGCGGTTATTATTAAGACAACCGCTCGGCACGATACGGATACAGGCTCGGCCGATGTTCAGGTCGCGCTTCTCTCGCGGCAGATAGACGAGCTCGCGAAGCATCTTAAGAAGAATCCAAAAGATTTTCATTCCCGCAGGGGGCTTCTACAGATGGTCGCCGACCGCCGCTCTCACCTGCGCTATTTGGAAACTTCCAACAAGCGCCACTACAACGCGCTTATCAAAAAGCTCGGACTCAAGAAGTAGACAGTCCACAGTCGGACAGTAAACAGTGGTAACATGTACATACGGCACAGCCGTTTTTAATAGTCAGGCACACTGTTGCCTGTTTTCTGTAAACTGAATTTCATATGGCAGTTATCAAACATCCGGCCCAGCGTGTGGGCGTATTTATAGACACGCAGAATCTCTATCACAGCGCCAAACATCTCTATAAGGCGCGCGTGAACTTCGCTAAAGTCCTGGAAGAGGCCGTGGGCGGGCGCACGCTCGTGCGCGCCATCGCCTATGTCATCTCCACGGAGACCGGCGAGGAGAAGAACTTCTTTGAGGCGCTTACCAAGATAGGGATAGAAACGAAGGTGAAGGACCTGCAGGTCTTCGCCGACGGCGCCAAGAAGGCCGACTGGGACGTCGGGCTCGCGATAGACGCGGTAAAGCTCGCGCCCAAGCTGGACACCGTCGTCCTCGCGACCGGCGACGGCGACTTCATCCCGCTCATACAGTATCTGGACCTAAACGAAGGGTGCCAGGTTGAGGTTATCTCATTCGGCAAGTCTTCGTCGGCTAAACTAAAAGAAACGGCGCATGCCTTCACCGACATGTGCGACGACCCGCACAAATACACCATCACCTCCCGCAGTTAGTGCGCTATTATAGATAGTGATGGACGAACCGAAGAAATACATACGCACGTTCGCAGGCGACATAGAGGCGATTAAGAAAGGGGTAGTGCCGAATCTCTCTCCGCTGAAGACTTACGCGGGAGACTTTTCAGACCGGATGAAGGAGACGAAGGCATCAACCGCGACGGTGCTTGCCGCCGAGCAGGACGCGCGTACGGGCGCTCCGGAATCGCCGGCTCCGACGACAAAAAGCAATTTTCTCTACGTCATTGCCGGAGCAGTCCTTCTTATATTGGGAACCGTCGGCGCTTATATCGCATATACGCGATATCTTATGGGCGTGGAGCAGATTATTCTCGTACCGGCCGCGTCAGCCCCGATATTTGTGGACGAAAAAGAAAAAATATCCGGGACTAGCCCTAATGATTTATTGTCCGCGATTGGGCAATCTCTGGCGCGCCCGCTCGCGCCGAATACGGTCAGATTCCTCTACACGGACTTTGCGACGACAACGGATAAGAGCGTATTCTCGGCCCTTCAACTGCCGGCTCCCGGCGCTCTGTTGCGCAACATAAACGCCGCTCGCAGTATGGCTGGCATTATATCGGCAGGCGGCAATCAGAA
>JACOXQ010000017.1 GCA_016182285.1 Candidatus Kaiserbacteria bacterium | reverse complement strand
ATTTCCTCGGCGAAATCAATACCCCAGATATAATCCTTTGCGTATTCGCGCATCGCCTCTTCGGAGTCGCGCAAATGCTTCTCTTTCACCCAATACATCGCGCCAATCAAGAAACCGCCGGACCCCGCCGCCGGATCAATGACATATTCATCGGCTTTCGGATCAAGCATTTTTACCGCCATGGCGATGACGTGACGCGGCGTGAAATATTGCCCCTTTTTCCCTTTCGCAACTTCTGGAATCAGGTGTTCAAACGCCTCGTCAATTATGGAGAGGTCGGAACCGAAAAGCCGCGTGCGCTCAAGCTCGCCCACTACTATAGATAAATGCTCTGCGGAAAGATTGATATTTTCCTGCTCGTAAAATGTCCCCGGCCAACGCTTTATTGCTTGTTTGAACAGATCGTTGATAACTGAAAACGTTTTAGAGGGATCACGATACTTGCGGAAGAATATTTCGTTATCTGCGCGATGCAATTTTGCTTCCTGCTCGTCGTACAGCTTGGCGTACACTAGTTTGAAAATCTCCGTAAAGACATCCACGCCAGCATTAGCAAGTACCAGTTCTTCCATTGATTCCACGATGTCTTTGAGGCTCACCTTCGTGGTCGTGTATTCAAAATAGGTCTTTTTCTCTTCAAGCAAATCATCTATCGTTTTGTCGGCCGCGGGCAAATCAGGCAACGTGTCATCAAACTCCTTCGGATACGGGCGGTAGAGAATCACGCGCTTTCTTCCGTTGGACCATACGCCTATTTCGGAGCCCTCCGCGTTCAAATATCCTTTCATCTGGTCAATGCCTTTGCTTTCCGTCGGTGCTTTCACCTCTACGAGAATGTACGGCGTGATTTTGTCGTTCTTGTAGACCACGATGTCCACTGCCTTGCTGTGTATCTCGCGCCCACAGTGAATGTCTTTCTCTGTAGCCATACGGTCGAGCGGCTATTTATAGTGCACGTTGAGCTTGTGGAGCCAAAGTTGGCGTACGATTTCTTCCGGCTTGCCGGTGCCTTTCTTTTCGTCAAACACGAATCGCAATTTGCCGGATTTTTTATCTTTGAGGTAGTAACGACCTTTTTCTTCTTCAGTGATTTCAAGAACTTTGTATATATCAATTCCCTCAAACTCTTTCAGACCGAACGCCATCTCAGTATCCCGGAATATTTTTCCGATGATTTCCTCCGTGCGCTTTGGTTTCTTTGTAGACATATTTATTTTACTGACTGCCAATGCTCACTTTTCAACACGGAAATGACTTTACCCTTGAGTCGCACGTCGTCCGTAAATAGGATGTTTTTGTAATTCGGATTCTCCGGCTTGAGGTACACATACGGCGGCTTGTCGTCCGACATAAATCGCTTGACCGTGCCCTCATCGCCGATTTCCGCAAAAACAATATCGCCCGACACAAATTCTTTCATTGTCTGCACTAGCACTGCATCGCCGTCGTTAATTCCCGCGTTAATCATGGAATCCCCAGAAATTTTGAGCATAAACATTTCTTCTTTCAATCGAGAGACATCTGACGATATAGGGTGCCATTCTCCAGTAATTTCTATGGATTCAGCTGGAAGTCCTGCTGTAGTAGTCCCAAGTATCGGCGCGAGCGCAGGACGACCAAGCACTTGATATCCGAGATGCAGAATTGCCAGGGTGCGAGAACCGCTTTCTTTCTTAATTAGTCCCCTGCGCTGGAGCTTTTCAAGAAGATCTAGAATGGACTGGTTCGAGGAGACGTTTAATGCCTCTCGCATTTCTTCAAAAGTCGGCGGATAACCCGTATTCACAATATGCTCGTATATGGCCGCCAATAGGTCTTTTTGTCTCGCAGTTACGGCATTTTTCATACATATATATACTACCCGACCATATGGTCAGTTTCAACCATTTAACTGTGGATAACGGAAATTAGAAATAAACGACTCTTCAGTCGACTTATTATTCGGTTACCGTGCGAAGCACTTCTTCAATGCTCGTGATGCCGCGGGCGGCCTTGTAGAGCCCGTCTTCAAGCATGGTAAGCATCCCCTCTTTTTTCGCCTGGGCTTCAATTGCGTCGCTCGTGCTTTGGCGCAGCATGATTTCTCTTATCGCCTGCGAGGACGCCAGCACTTCGTGGATGCCGATGCGGCTCTTGTAGCCGTCCGCGCATTCCGGCGACTGCACGGGCCGATAAAACGGAACATCGTCCAGCGTCGTGCCGGCCTTTACCAGTTTTTCTGCCTGAAGCGCCTTGAAGGCGTTGCTGAATTCTTCATCGCTGGCGATTTTTGCCCGCATCGCCTTGTCCATCGCGTACTCCTCTTTATTGTCGCAGAGCTTGCGCACCAGCCGCTGGCCGATGATGACGCGAATGGTGGAGGCGAGCAGAAACGGCTCAACCCCCATGTCTATAAGGCGCGGAATGGCGCCGGCGGCGCTGTTGGTGTGGATGGTGGAGAGCACCAAGTGGCCGGTCAAGGCGGCATTAATGGCGAGCGAGGCGGTCTCTCCGTCGCGTATCTCGCCGACCATGATGATGTCCGGGTCTTGGCGCACGAGAGAGCGAAGTCCGTTTGCAAAAGTGAATCCTATCTGCGGAGCGACCTGCGTCTGATTCACGCGTTTCATCTGATATTCAATAGGGTCCTCAATGGTTGAAATGTTCACGTCCGGCTGGTTCAGTATGTCCAGCATCGTGTAGAGCGTCGTCGTCTTCCCGCTCCCTGTGGGTCCGCTGATGAGGATTATGCCGGTCGTCTGCGTGAGCGCCTTATGGATATGTTCCATGTTCTCGCCGTGGAGGCCGAGCACTTCCAGAGTGAAGCCCTCTCCCGTCTCGCGCAGAAGGCGCATCACAGTTTTTTCGCCGAAAAATGTCGGTAGGATTGAGACGCGAAATGAAACTCGGTCGGCCTCGGTCTCCATCTTGAAGCGGCCGTCCTGCGGCAGGCGCTTCTCGTCCAATTTCAAATTGGAAAGCACTTTGATGCGCGCGACGATGCCAGCCGCGGCGTTTCTCGGCAGCGTCATCGCGTCGTGGAGGATTCCGTCAATGCGATAACGGACCAGTACCTCCGTTTCCATCGGCTCTATGTGGATGTCGGACGCGCCCTGCACGATGGCATGCCGCAGAAGCGTGTCCACGATGCGCACTATAGGCAGGTCTTCGGCCATCTTCTTCAGCTCGTCGCCGGAGAGGTCCTTATTCACTTCCGCGACGACCCGTATCTTCCCCGCTTCGGCGGAGATGATGTCGCCGAACTCGTCCTTCAGCGATTTCTGATATTGAAGAAGAGCGTGTTTGATGCTCTCTGTGTCTGTGAGCCGCGGCAGTATCTTAAGCCCCGTCTTCTTCCGTACAGAGTCAATGGAAGCGAGGTCGCCGACGTCCAGCATCGCCACTTCAAGCGAATCGTTCTCCTTCTTGTATGCGACGATATTGTGCGTGCGCGCGATCGGTTCAGGGATAAGCGACAGGACGTCGGCCGCGATGCGATGCTCTTTCAGATTGACGAACGGGATGCCGAGCACGTAGGCCTGAATCCGCCGGAGCGCGTCTTCGGTTAAGGCCCCGCGCGACACGAGGATGTCCCCGAGCGATTGTCCGCGCTTCTTCGCCTCCTCATCGGCGGAATCAATATCCTTCTTGGCGACGAGGCCCGAATCAATAATGAACTCTTTCAGCTCGCCTTCCGATACATGCATGCGCTAATTATAGCGCATTCCAATCGGTACTCCCTTCACATTTTTTACAATGGAGCGCTTTATTTCACCGATAGAAGTTTCGTTTCCTTTTATAAAATCGATCGGTTCCATTTGAATATCATCAAACGAGACAAGGGCTTTCAGTACCAGATTCTGGTCAAGCGACGGAATCTTTTCAGCGAGCTTAATAAGCAGTGCGGCAAGCGATAGTTGTTTGAGAATGAAAAACAAATCTACATAGTCCTTCAGTTCTGAACGAGACACGATCGCGCTTAGCTTCATACACCCGATGTCAGGCAGAGAAGCCAGCCGCAGGTTTTCCGTGTCTATGCATGAGTCAAGCAATGGATAACGATATTTCATAAAACTGACTCTTACGTCGTCCTGTACGACAACTGCTAAGGTATTTTGTGATTCTTGCGTGCGGACTGCTTCTCCGAGCACTTCATGTATGTGTTCGTACAGCTCTTCGGTGTCGAAATTCTTTTCTGTGAAAAAATCAAAATCAATGCTAGTTCGATGGCCTATCTGAAGCGCCAATGCCGTCCCGCCTGCTAGGTAGAAATCTTTTTTAAAACTGCCGAGAGCCGGCAGAAGCGCCCGCCGTTTTTCATTCAGCGCTTCGTAGTGCATACGCATCAGAAAAACGTCCCTTGAGTTCTGGTGTTATACCGAACAGAAGAGACCAGAGGGCAAGCGACTTCTTATCCCATCTTCCTGGAAGCGGCGTTTGTATAACAGATGCGATGTCAGGAGCGGAATACCGCGAGAAAAGCCAGTCCGTGGCTTCTTTTGTACCGTGGTTCAATACGTTCGTGATAACAAGCATTTTGTCGCGTTCCAGATCAAGAGCTGAAATATCGTAGGACCACAAACATGCTCGTACTGAAGGAGGAAATGCCATGTTTATATTATACTATAAAAGAGAGAAGATTTCTTTTTATTTCTTCAAAAACTTTGTCA
>JACOXQ010000068.1 GCA_016182285.1 Candidatus Kaiserbacteria bacterium | reverse complement strand
TAGGCAAAAATAGCTTTTGGTGCCGGTATTCACCGGCAATATGTGTATATCAGCATGAACAAACTATTGGAACTTGGACTTGTGGAGCCGATAGAGCATGGTAAACAGAAGAAATATAAAGCAGTAGCACCAAACCAGATAGAAAAGCTCGCCCGACACAAGATCATAGAGGCAGAAGACATTGTGCGAGAGCTCAATACCTTTAGCACGATAGGCCACGAGCAAGATTTCGAGGTTGTGCAGGGCGAGCGGGCAATACAAAAGTTTGAAGTCGAGCGTGCACGCTCTGCCCCACCAGAAACAACACAGTATTTTATTGGCGGAGGTAGTGAACACTTCCTTCGCATCATGGATGAAGCCTATCCCGAGTATGCCGCGCTCATTAAGGAGCGAAAAATTGCATCACAATATATCGGTGCAGAACACGAGGCACAAATGGCGCAATTTTATGATAAAGAGCAGAAGAAATTTGAGTTCCGCGTGTTGACCAACCTACCGAAGGGCCTCGTCAACGTGATGATTATGAACGAGACACTATCGTTCTACACCTACGCGAACCCTCCGATACTTTATGTGGTCAAATCTAAACTCATTGCTGAGAGCTATAAGAGATTCTTTGATATGCTCAAAGGACGGGATGTTCTTTATAGTCCTTTGTCGGCGTCAGAGCGCGATCATGTAGTGTTCCTGCCTACATTTGGGGTGATCCCCATTACAAGCCATAGCGCACGGACTCTCTGCCTGAAGAGCGCCAGACGCACATCAGTAATCGAAACAAGGCTACCCACATTTCTCGGGTCGTTGGCACCATTTAACGCCCCTGCTCCTTTTACGCTGACGGCCACCCACTTGGGTGGCCTTCGTTGTTTCATGTGGAACTAGCAAACGTGGTACTTTTCCATTATATGCTTTATTTCCTCATCTTCTGCCGCTTCCCTCCTCTGCTTCCCTGCTTCTCCAAGCTTTTTTAGCTCATCTTCAGGCATTTTTAATAGTTCCTTCGCCCTTTTATCCAAATATTCTGTCGTATTTAAATCGGCATTGTCCAAAATCTCCTCTAGGAGCGCATTAAGCGTCCAGCCAATGACTGGGCCTGCTTTCACGTGGAACAGCCCCATAAGCCGGTTGCCGTCAGTCTTAAGCATAGTTACTGATATCGGGTCGCGGAGAGCTTGGTCAACCATTGCCTTATATTTGCGAAAGCGAAACGGCTGTTCCTTAGGCCTGCCGGTCCCTATGCGGTCGCAAATGCGCAAGTTTAACAAATCCTGTATGTTCTCTTCGCCAACATTCACAATCATACGGCGAACGGCAGAAAGCGTAATCTGTTCGGGGTCAGAGAAGAACATATGCCACCGTACCAACTTGACTACCTTATCAATTATTTCTCGTGAAAAATGCATATCCTCTAGGGCTTTCCTTGTTACACGTGAACCAACGACATCGTGTCCATGGAAGGTCCAGTCCTTCTTCTCTTCGGACCAACGACGTGTTTCCGGCTTCGCTATGTCGTGGTAGAGACCTGCGAGTCGGATGTCAAAGTTCCAGCCCTTGTCTGCGGCGTGTTGCATCGTGCGAAGATTGTGTTCAAAAACGTCGTAGGAATGCGCCTGATTCTGCTCAACGCCGATACCGCGGATTAGGTCCGGTACGATGTATTCAAGGATGCCGAGCTGCTTCGCTAGAACAAGCGCATTCATCGGCTGACTGGAATTGAGAATGCGCATAAATTCATCATGAACTCTTTCACGCGAAACGTGCTTTAAATGCTTGCTATTTTCGCTTATAGCTTTCGCGGTGTCGCCATCTATGCCAAAGCCGAGTTCGGCCACGAGGCGTACGGCGCGGAGCATGCGCAGAGCGTCTTCGCTGAAACGGTCGTCGGCTTTACCTACTGCGCGCACCAATTTGTCCTTTATGTCCTTTTGGCCGTCGTATGGGTCAACTATATGTCCTTGAGACTCGTCCAGAGCGATGGCGTTAATGGTGAAGTCGCGCCGCGCGAGATCTTCTAGTAGGGAAGTGCCGAACTCTACTTTATCGGGACGACGCTTATCGGAATAGCCGGATTCCAGGCGATAGGGGGTTACCTCAATAATCGCTAGTCTCGCATCTTCTGAACCGGTCTTAACCCCAACGGTGCCATACTCATTTTCGTAGAAAGAATCTGGAAACAGAGACTGAATTTGCTCAGGCGAGGCATTAGTAGTAACGTACGTCCCAATCCTTAGGTTCTAGGCCGATTATCAGGTCGCGGACACACCCGCCGACGAGATATGCTTCAAAGCCCGCGTCGCGCAGGCCATGGCTCACCATCGTCACTTCGTTCGGAATCTTATACCGCATTTCCAAATCGTAGCATAGTGACGTACTATAAGAACACGCCCCGATGGTGAAACGGATATCACGCGAAGCTTCGGACTTCGAATTCTGGGTTCGATTCCTGGTCGGGGCACTAGAAATACAAACGGACGACATGGTATCATGCCGCACAGAGGCGGGTATGGTTCAATGGTAGAACATCTGGTTGCCAATCAGATGATGGGAGTTCGATTCTCCCTACCCGCACTACTTCGCGAAAGGCCGCTGTCAGACAGCGGCCTTTCGCTTCGAAGTGCAAGCACAAAAATGTGATTGCGAAACGACTTTACAGGGTGTGCAAAAGTCTGTGGACACTGGGGATAAAGGACAGAGGACTTTTTGGCGAGTCCGTGAAATAGTGAGGTAATGAGCCATTATTCTAAAAGGCATGGATATCTCGTCGTATACGCGTAAGCAGGTTGGGAAATTGGGCGAAGATGTCGCCTGCGAGTATCTTCGCCGACACGGATTCTCTATCCGCGACCGCAACTATGTGAAGAAAACCGGCGAGCTGGACATCATCGCAGAGAGGGAAGGTACGCTACATTTCGTTGAAGTTAAGACAGTGCTTGCACATAACTTTCTCTCTGAAAAAAGTTCCGGCGATGACTACGACCCATCGCTTAATCTGCATCAAGCAAAAGTGCGGAAAGTTGCGCGAACTGGCGAATGGTATGTCCTTGAGAAAAAATGGGAGGGGGAGTGGCAAGTGGACGGAATCCTCGTGTGGCTGCGCCGCCGCGACGGCATGGCGCGCGTTAGTTATCTCCCGCAGATTAGTGTAAAGTGAAAAAACGGGGCGTAGTATACCGGTAGTACGCCTGCTTTGGGAGCAGTAGGACCGAGTCCGATTCTCGGCGCCCCGATGATTAGAAATTGGCAGTCAGGATTGATTCAAGCGCGGGTATCTGCGGCGCGAAGTCGGAAATGGAATCCGCGAGCGGCTTGGCGAGGAGCAGGTCGAGAGCTTCGCCGGTATCGTTCGCGTACGCGGCGCGGATGTAGGAGGCGGTGATGGCGTCCAGCTTGCGCGTGTCGGTGGTGCCCTTGGTCGTACTCGTAGTAATGGTGCCGACGAGCGCGCCGGAGGCGTCGGCGACGCCGCCGCCCGAGGAACCCTCCTGCGCCGCGGCCGAGCCGCCGAGCGCGAGCACGTCAATAGTGTTCGTCGCAAATGTGTACACATCCTTCACCGAGCCGAAAACGATGGTGGGGAAGAGCGCGGATTGTATCTGGCTTGACTCAAGAAACTGTGCGGCATAAGAGGCGATGACCACTGGAGTCCCGATGTTTGAAGGCGAAGTCGCGAGCGGTATAGACGGAAAAGATGACTGGAGTTCGTCTCTGGTCGTGCTTTTAGAAACGGCGAGGAAAGCGAAATCGTATTCGCCGGTCCCGCTCGGATTCGCTTCGGTGAGGATGTCCGCATTCGCGCTAACCCATGCGGACGGAATATAAATGAGAGACGCTTCATACTTATTAACGGCCGGACTGCCGGAACGGACGGTGCAGGAGACGCCGCGGCCGGCGAGTAAGAAATTTTGCGCGATGTGCGCGTTAGTAAGGATGACTCCTTTTGAATCAATAATGATGCCGCTGCCGCTCGTGGAGCGCAGACGACTGCCTGCCGGTGCATAGCAAATTATGTTTACGAGCGCGGAGCGCAACAACGACGACGAAGCATCCAGTGAAGAGCTCTCCGATTGGGACAGCGCAGTCTTTATAGAAGTCGCGATTTTTTCAATCGGAGGAAGAACGACTTGTGCAGGAATATTGACTGATTGAGTTTGTACAGAAGTTGTTGCTTCAATCTTCTCCGTTTCAACAACAGGTAATACAGAAACGGTTGAGGGTGCCGTATAAGTAATCGCCGGAGGAGTTTGAAAAATTGTTACGCTGTCAGAAACGGCAATTATAAAAATGCCGACGACGAGCGCCGTAACTACGCCTATGTATGATACAAAGCGCGACATATTCAAAGGCTAGCGCAAAATCGTTTCGAAAGACAGCATCCCGAAAGGGTTTCGGCTCTGTGGATATCGAACTAGCATACATATACTGTACAGATGTATAATTTAAAGCATGCACAACCCCTCAACGCGGGAACTCGCAGTCACACTACGCAAAGAAGGGTTTGCATATTCATATATTTCTGAAAAAACCGGACTCTCGAAAAGCACTCTCAGTGAATGGCTTTCTAAAATCCTTTACACCCCTAACCAACAAACTATCGAGAGAGTAGGCAAGGCTATTGCTGCATCCAATGCACGAAAGACAAAAATCCGGCAAGATGAAACAGAGAAAACCAGGCAGGCTGCTTTTTTGGACATAGGAGATGTTAGTAAACGCGACCTGTTCATGTTCGGACTCGGTCTATATCTCGGTGAAGGAGCAAAGACATACGGCATAACTAGGATGGTGAATGCCGACCCGAACGTCATTAACCTCGCGATAGCGTGGTTTCATGGGCTTGGTGTCTTACGTGAACAGTTTCTGCTCACGATACATCTCTATCCCGACTCTGATGTCGAGGGAAGTTTGCAATTCTGGTCACACACGACTACCATTCCAAGAAGCCAATTCGGCAAGACACAGGTCGACAGGCGGACGAATAAACAGAAGAATCGGGCCGGGAAACTTCCACACGGCACGGCTCATCTTACTGTGAGAAGCTTGGGTCGAAAAGAATTCGGTGTCATCTTGGCTAGAAAAATCCAAGCATGGACTGACGAGGTCGTTCGGATAACAAAAATGCGGGCGTAGTCTAATGGTATGACGCGACCCTTCCAAGGTTGAGACGCGAGTCCGATTCTCGCCGCCCGCACAAAATTAAAGAGAGGAGTACCATAGAGGGATGGAACCTCTTGCGGCGAGGATACGGCCGACGAAAATAACCGACGTGGTCGGGCAGGAGCATCTTGTCGGAGAAGGAAAGCCATTACGTGTCGCGATAGAGAAGAAGCATAAATTTTCATTCATTCTCTGGGGACCGCCGGGGACGGGGAAGACGACCATCGCGCGCATCTATGCGCGCGCGCTCCACGCCGAACTCTTTGAGCTCTCGGCGGTCTCCGCCGGCAAGGACGATATCAGAAAAATCATATCCGCAGAATCACACGACCGTGGGACTTTGGGGATACGGACAAAAGTTTTGTTTTTGGATGAGATTCACAGATTTAATAAAAGCCAGCAGGATTTCTTATTGCCCTATGTGGAGAGCGGAGAACTGACGCTTATCGGCGCGACGACCGAGAATCCGTCGTTTGAAGTTATCGCGCCCTTGCTCTCGCGCTGCCGCGTCTTCGTATTGGAGCCTCTCTCTGAAGAAGCGCTCCGAACCATCGTTAAGAAAACAAAAATAAAAGTAAATAAAGACGCGTTTGACTGGCTACTCGGATATTCAAATGGCGACGCGCGCAAGGCGCTCGGGATGATGGAGGGCGCTATGAGCTTGTACGGAAACGTTTCTGTTGAAACCTTAAATAAAGCGCTGGAGTCGCCGCATCTGCGCTACGACAAGAAAGGCGAGGAACACTACGACACTATCTCTGCGTTCATTAAAAGCATGCGCGCATCGCAGGCAGATGCGGCGCTCTACTACCTCGCGCGGATGGTGGAGGCGGGCGAGGACCCGCTCTTTATCGCGCGCCGCATGGTCGTTTTCGCGAGTGAAGATGTCGGCCTCGCCCAGCCGACCGCATTGGTAGTTGCAAATGCCGTGTTCAGAGCATGCGAGACCATCGGCTACCCCGAATGCGCCATCAATCTCGCACACGGCGTCGCGTATCTCGCGGGGGCGAAGAAAGACCGCTCGGCCTATGACGCCCTCCGCTCCGCGCAGACCGATGTGCGCGCACATGGCAATCTGCCAATCCCGAAAAAGATTCGTAACCCAGTCACCAGGCTGATGAAGGAGCTTGATTATGGAAAAGAGTACGAGAAATATGATTTGGAATCGTATCTCCCAGATAAACTCAAGAAAAAGAAGTATCTGAAGTAGGCTTTAGGCGCTCGGACAGGCGCTAGGCCTTAGAAAAATGCAAAACCCCGCAGCTAAAGCTGCGGAGTTTCGCTAGAGCCTAGTGCCTAACGCCTATCTTGCTTATTTGACTGCATCCTTCAGCGCCTTTGCGGCGCGGAACTTCGCGGTGCGAGAAGCGTTGATGTGAATCGTCTCGCCCGTGCGCGGATTGCGGCCCTGGCGCGCCGGGCGCGCCTTGGTCGCGAAGATTCCGAGGCCCGAGATGGAGACTTCGTCGCCGCCCTTAAGGCCGGAGACGACGCAGTCAATGACACATTCAACGGCGCGCTCGGCATCAGCCTTCGTGCTCCCGAGGACGCCATGCACCTTGTCTATGATGTCTGCTTTATTCATATGAGTGTAGTGAGCTAATAACGGGCCCTGCCTCCGCTCGAACTTTCGGCGGGCTTTGCCCCGCCGAAGCCGAGCTCTGGCGAGGCGAAGGCGGGCATGGGAGAAAGTATAGGAAATCCGCCATATTACGCAATACCCTCGGCGGGCTTTGCCCCGCCGAAGCCGAGCTCTGGCGAGGCGAAGGCGGGCATGGGAGAAAGTATAGGAAATCCGCCATATTACGCAATACCCTTGCCAGAGTGGCGTGGATAACGTGAAATCATCTAGCAACTGTCTCCAAGCAATCAAATAATTTCTGCATCATGTCTGAAATGGTAGAATCTTCAATAATAAGAGCGATTGGATTTTCTCGTGCATATGAGAATATACCAATTTTGTTGTCGTATAGTGCTAGTTCGGCATCAAATCCGTATTTTGCCGGAAGAAACTTAGTCGTGCGTAGATATTTTGTGTCATCTGTTTTGGCCTTTCGCGCCCACTCGCCTTCTGGTGCAAGGACAGATGCTTTAATGCCCAATCTCGAGCGTTTCTTTAGATAATAAGTCGCCCAATTTTCGCCAAGCCTTCGAAACGCCGCATCTATACCGCTGATATCCTTAAGTAGTTTTCCTTTATTGTTTTCAAGAGTATCCTCGTACGCCTGCTTCATGCCTTCTTCGCCCTCAAAAAATTGCACCTTCGGAAGTGTCTCTCCTTTTGAGCGCAAAAGATTCAACTGTGGAACGAGTTCTGCGATTTGTTGTTTCGTCTCGGCGAGAATATCCCGACGGCGCTCAATGTAACCGGGTAATTGATCTGGAACAATAGATTGATAACGTATCACTCCTTTTTTCCTAACTGACGAGGCAAGTCCTTTGTCTGAAAGTAGTTTTAGGACACCGTAAGTCGTGGAGCGATTAAGTTTTGCTGTTCGTGCAATTGTAGAAACCAATTTTGGGCTATTCTCCAGGAGCACGACCAAAACAGCCAGCTCATTCTTGTTCAAACCTATTGTTTCTAGGGCTTTTTTGAGTGATGGAAGCATGAAGGAAGTGTATACCCGTTGTTGGATTTAGTCAACACTTTATCACAATATGCTTGACAAATCAACTATCTTGGTATATTCTTCCTGTCAGATGAATCGGGCAATCCTGCCCATAACCAAAAGGAGATGGAAATGAAAGCTGTTATCTACAGGCATAACGCGGCACTTGCAGATCTGGTAAAAAAAGCCAACCCTGACTTCGTTCACGAATTCCCTGCCGATATGTCCGTCGAGAACATCGAGCGAGCACTTCCAACAGTGTCGAGACGACTCATCGAGTTGGCACGTGCATCAGGCGTTTCTTTCGATGAATGGTCTGTTCATGTGGATGGAACTGTCATGGCAGCCGGAATTTACGATAAAATCTGGGGGCCGTGCAGCCTCTTCATCATCCGCCAAGACAACCGTGGAGCGTACGACTGGTATGCTGCTCGTGTCGCCGAAGCTGCTAAGAAAGAGGAGCGTCCGAAAGGTCCTCTCGTCATTATTGTCCGCGACCGAATCGCAGACCATAACAGTGAGACGCACACCGCTTCCTGCAACGACGACGACGGCCTCGGTCTCATGGAAGCCGAATACATCACTGTCCACAAGTGGGTGGAGCGCCTGCGGAAGCACGACGTTTCCGTTCAAGTCATCGCAGCGCGTTGGCTTCAGCAAACACTGAAGAACGATGACTCTATGGTTCGCAACGTTGTGGTGATTTGCGATCACCACAACGGCAGAGACCTGCAGGAGCTCATTGAGAGGCGGGGCGTCTGGTTCAATGCCTATACGCCCTGTCGCGACGACGACTTCCTCGCGTCATAGAAAATTAACGCGTTGTTTCAATTTACAAAGAGCGGCTTCGGTCGCTCTTTTTCTTTTTATAGCAATACCGAGATATGAGATATCAAAATAATACTACGACCGTTCGAAAGTTTTGATATCCAAACTTTATAAAGTTATGCAATATGACAGTATGTTTATAAAGTTAGCGGGCGAATTCTACGACGCGGTTCTCGCGGATGATGTTCACCTTAATGGACTTTTCTCTCTCATCCTGATACACTCGTGTTAGGCGTTTGGAGGGTTCGCCCTCTCACGGCTTCCAAGCTGTAGCCAAACGCCCACAAAGAACCCGCCTCTGGCGGATTTTTTGTTTTAATCTTCTTCTGGCGCACCGTCGTGCAAAATCCTCGCCATCGTCTCTTCATTCATCCCCCAAAACGGCACAATGCTCCAGAAGTACATCTGCCCGCTCTCTATCCGCTTCACGATGATACGCACCCGATTCCTTTTCATGACAGCGATGAATTCATAATACGTCACGGCTCTCAGGACAGCCTCCGTTCGACTGTTCGTCCGGACTCGCTCAAATTTTTTCGTCTCGAGTATTCCCTGCAACGTGTGCGACAGCTTCAATATCTCCGGTGCCAAATACAGGAGTTTGAATCGCATGTACTGATCCCTTTCTGGGCGAGCTCTTTCTCTTCGCTTGAATTTAAGATGCTCAAGACCTTGAGCGCTGAAAGAAACTTTACCTTTTAAGTATGGACAGGATACCTCACCAAATGACTTGTAAAGTATTTCACCTTTTTCTTTCACTTCTTTGAACTGCTGACCGGTAAATTCAATCATAATGAGATTCATTCTACCGCATCAGAATCTCAAGAGTTATCATGTATTATTTAGCGGGCGAATTCAACGTCGCGGATTATATTTACTTTTATTTCACCGGGATATTTGAGCTCCTCTTGGATGCGCTTGGCGATGTCGCGCGCGAGCGTATGCATCGCGAGGTCCGTCACCTTGCCGGGGTTCACGAAGATGCGTATCTCGCGCCCGGCCGCTATCGCATACACCTTCTCCACGCCGGGGAAGGCGCCCGCTAGGCGCTCCAAGTCGCCGAGACGCTCCAAATAGCGGTCCACGGTGTCGCGGCGGGCGCCCGGACGGCTCCCGGATATAGAGTCGGCTACTTGGACTATGACCGCCTCCGGTGTTTCATAAGGATACTCTTCATGGTGCGACTGCATCGCGAGGATAACTCGCTTGTCCACGCCGAATTTCTCCAGAATGCGTCTGCCTATCTCCACGTGCGTGCCTTGGACCTCATGGTCAACCGCCTTTCCGATGTCGTGCAGAAGAGCGCCGGTGCGCGCGACATTCGCATCTGCGCCGAGTTCCGAGGCTAGCATTCCGGCGATGTGCGCCATTTCAACAGAATGCCGAAGGATGTTCTGCCCGTAGCTGGTGCGGAAGTGGAGGCGTCCGAGAAGGGCGGTGAGCTTGGGGTCTAAACCTATGACGCCGGTCTCAAACGCGGCGGCCTCTCCCTTCTGCTTCGTAATCTCGGCAACTTCGGCGCGCGTCTTCTCCACTGTCTCTTCTATCTTGGCCGGCTGGATTCGGCCGTCAACTATTAGCTTTTCCAGCGCTATTTTGGCAATGTGGCGGCGTAGCGGGTCAAAAGAAGATAGCGTTATCTTGTCCGGCGAATCGTCAATGAGCACGTCCACGCCGGTCGCGCGTTCAAACGCTTTGATATTGCGTCCTTCTTTGCCGATTATCTTTCCCTTCACGTCGTCCGAGGGAAGCGCGACCGAGAGGGACATCGTTTCGGCGTTTACCGCGCTCGCGAGACGGTGAATGCTTGTCGTGAGAATCGCGCGCGCCTTTTCTTCAAGCCGTTCGCGGCCGCCCGCGGAGAGCTTCTGCAGACGCAGAAGGATTGACTCTTCGTAGGCGCGTTCAATTTCGGAAAAAAGCTCTTCGCGCGCCCTTTCTTCAGAAAGATTCGCTGCCTTCGCGAGCTCTTTCGTGCGCTCGGCGGCTAATTTATCCGCCTCGTTCTTCGCGCGGAGCGCCTGTTGTTCGCGAGAACGCACTTCCACTTCTTTATCGTCCAAATCGCGCTGGCGAGAATCCAGAAATTCTTCGCGCGCCGCGACACGCTCTTCGCGTACGGCGGCTTTCTGTTCGCGTTCTTCAATCGGCGCGAGGCGTTCCGTCTCCACGACCTCTCCGCGGAACTGCGCCTCGGCGATAATCTTCGCCGCCTGCTCCTTCGCGGCAAGCAGTTTCTGCTTGATATCCAGCTCTACAGAGCCCCGCTGAGCGAGTCCGATGAGCACGCGGAGCACATAGCCGAGCACGATTCCGCCGCCGCCAGAGAGCGCGAGCATTATCAATATGATTTTGAGTGACATAGCCCTCTGTAATTAGTCCGTCATGAGACGGCTTCATGTTCAATAAAAGGAAGGTCGGCGGAGCAGACGCGTCAGTCTTTCAGTCGGTCAGCGTTTATACACTATAGCATATTTGACAAAACTTTGCGAAAAAGGCGTGCATGTGGTATAGTGGTTTCAGATTATTTCCAACAAGGAGGTCGTCATGTTGTACCCAAATTCAAGCATGAACGATTTGATTGATCTTGCCGGTAGCTATTGTTGCGTGACTCTAGTTCAGCGTTGCATTGAGCACAATCGACCAGATATGGCACGGGTGATAATTGCGAGAGCT
>JACOXQ010000067.1 GCA_016182285.1 Candidatus Kaiserbacteria bacterium | reverse complement strand
AAAAATATTTTGATTGTCAGCCATGAATATCCGATATGGATGCTTTATTCATCCGCCAACGGTTTAAATGAAAAAGAGGCCGTTAAAGCGAGAAAAGACAAAGACGATTTTATCGGCACTGGCGAGTTTGTGGAATTGCCTTTCATTTCTCTTCCCCATAATAAAAACTTTACCCTTGATTTGCATCGGCCGTACATTGATGACGTCGTTCTGGTTTCAGACAAGGGGACGGAACTGCGGAGGGTGCCGGAAGTTATGGACGTATGGTTTGATTCCGGCGCGATGCCGTTCGCGCAAGCGGCAAATGAGCGGGGGAAAGACGAATCATTGGAGAGTTTCTTAAAAAAAGTTGAATATCCGGCAGATTTCATCTGCGAAGCCATAGACCAGACGCGCGGATGGTTCTATACGCTACTCGCGGTCGGCGTGCTGGCCGGGCGAGGGTTCGCTTTTAAAAACGCCATATCGCTAGGCCACTTGCTGGATGCCGAGGGCCAGAAGATGAGCAAGTCTAAGGGGAATGTCGTGGACCCGTGGGCGGAGATAGAGAAGTGGGGAGTTGATGCTCTGCGCTTTTGGATGTACAGCGTCTCGCAGGCCGGCGACTCAAAAAATTATGATGAAAAAACGGTTAAAGAGGCGGCGAAGGTCCTCTCGTGGCTCGAGAACAGCGCGAAATTCTATGAACTTTTTAAAGACAGTCCCGGGCAGGAAAAGAGACCAGAAATTATTGATGAGTGGATGCAGATGCGAACGAATACGGTGATAAAAACAGTTACAGATGCAATGGATAAATATAATCTGCACGTAGCGGCCGTCGGCATCGCCGCTCTTATTAAGGATCTTTCCCAATGGTATGTACGATCCGTTCGGGATCGTGTCCGAAGCGGAGACTCCGCCGCACTCAAAACATTGCGCGAGACTCTCCGCACAATCAGTTTGTTGCTTGCTCCGTTTGCTCCGTTTGTTGCTGAAGAAATTTTCGCCGGCGTCCGCACAGAGGAGGACAGCGTAAGCGTACATCTCGCGGTATGGCCCTCTGTCGAGAGGTGGAATTGGTGGGGGAAAAGAAAAAAAGAAAAACTACGGGACGACATGGACCATGTTCGAGTACTTGCATCAGCAGCTCTGCAGTTACGCCAAAAAGCAAACATTAAAGTACGCCAGCCACTGGCAACTCTTGAGGTTCCGAACGACCTTTCGCAAGAACTGCTCCGTCTTCTCGCAGAAGAAGTGAATGTGAAAAAAATAATCACAGGCAAAGAACTTTCTTTAGACACAGCACTCACTCCTGAACTAATCAAAGAGGGAGACGAGCGCGAGATGGCGCGCGCGGTCGCCGACGCGCGCAAGCAGGAAGGACTTTCGCCCAAGGATCAGATTGAAGTAGTGAAAGGCGAAGGGCTCTATTCCGTCCAGCTCTCCACCGGTCTGGTCTATTTTAAGCTAGTGCCTAAAGCCTAGCGCCTAGTTCATGCGGCATAAATATGAGACGCGCGGAATCGTGCTCTCCAGGTCTCCGGTCGGAGAGGCGAGCGCCTTCGTCACCATCCTCACTCCCGACCTCGGACTGGTGCGCTCTCTCTCGCAGGGAGTTCGCAAAAGCGGAGCGAAGCTCGCTCACTCGTTGGCGACCTTTTCCGAGAGCGATGTGGTGTTGGTGCGCGGGAAGGACGGCTGGCGGCTCGCCGGCGCAGTGCTCGCGGAGAATTGGTTCGCCAAGTTCGGCAGAGTCGATGTGCGTGAGAGAGCCGGCCGCATCTGCAATCTCTTATTGCGGCTCGTAGCCGGCGAAGCGAGTGACCGGGAATTATTTTCTGTTATCAGGGGATTTTTTTATGCGCTGACCGCGCTTGAAGACGATACGCATGAAGCCGCCGAGATTCTTGCCGCACTTCGCATACTCGCCGTACTTGGATTTGACGAAGGAGGCATCCGCGGAGACCCGTCTGATTTTACGCGACCGTTGCTAGCTGAAGTTTTGGAAAATCGTATTGGTTATATTGCGCGCGTCAATAACGACCTCGCAGCCTCCGACCTTTGACCTGCCGCGTGAGCGCAGCGCTTTTACGGGGTATACTGATGGTTAATGCCGCCTAGACAAGACGATGACACGGGTTCCTTAGAAAAAGCGCGCAAGCGCCTCTATTCGTCCGAGACGGACTTCGATATCCGCCGGCCGCTTGCTGAGACCGGGCCGGGCGCCGTTCCGCATGCGTGGAAGTCGGCTTCCCTTGACGACATACCACATCCGGGCGGGAGACATGTGCGCTTTGCCGGAGTATTTTTCATTATTGCGTTTGTATTCTTCGTCATCTCTCTCGGTGTCGCCGGCTATTTCTTCTACTTCGGCGGGAACTCGGTTTCGGTGGATAAAATCGCGATAGACATCCTTGGTCCGACCACGATAGCCGCCGGCGACACCGTGCCGCTCTCGCTCACTGTCACGAACAGAAACCCCGTTTCCATTGAGAATGCGACAATAGAAATTACTTTTCCGAACGGCACGAAAAGTGCAGACGGCAGTCTTGGCGCATATCCGCGATATATTGAGAATATCGGAGAACTCGCGAGCGGCGCGACAGCAACTCGCTCAATACGGGCGATTATCTTTGGAGGTGCGGGACAAGCGCTTGTATTGCCGACTTCTTTTTCTTTTGAAACGAAGGGGTCCACGACCGTTTTCGTGAAAAAAACGTCCTACGCGCTCGCCGTCTCTTCAACGCCTCTTTCCGTATCGGTTGATACGGCGGCTGAAACTGTGTCTGGTAAACTAATCACATTCACGCTGAACGTACGGTCAAATGCGACAGTACCGCTGGATAACGTCGTACTCCTCGGAGTTTTCCCGTTTGGGTTCGCGGTAGCCGATTCTTCGCTGCCTATGACGGGTTCAAGCATCGCCCTCGGCAGGCTGGAGCCTGGCGAGAACAAGACGATAACGCTTACCGGAACGCTTACGGGACAAGATACCGAACAGCGCGTTTTCCACTTCACGGTCGGCACGTCAAAATCTGCAAGCGACAATACGGTCGCCGTCGCCTATATGACGCAGGATGCTACGGTTACGATTGTCGCGCCGTTCATCACGGCGTCAATTTCGCTGAACGGAGACGCGTCATCGGCTGCGGTCGTCGCCCCGGACAGCTTCCAAAACGTCACCGTCTCATACGCCAACACGCTTTCAACGAGCATTACGAACGCAACGGTTTCCGTCAAGCTGTCAGGCTCCGCCGTTGACTACGGCAGTATTCGGACCGCAAGCGGTTTCTATGATTCCGCCAATCGCGAGGTTATTTTTAACAGGGATACCGACCCGTCGCTCGCAACGCTTACGCCCGGTTCCTTCGGCATAGGAACCTTCAGTTTCTCCACTATGCCTTCCGGCGCTACGGTGTCTTCACCGATGATTACATTCACCGTCTCCGTGTCTGGTACGCGCGTCGGGCAGACGAATGTGCCGGAGAAAGTAAACGCGTCCGTAATAAAGACCGTAAAAGTTGCAACCGCCGTTGCGCTCTCGGCTTCTTCGCTGCACTTCTCGGGGCCATTAAGCAATAGCGGTCCCATTCCCCCGCGCGCGGGCAATGCGACGACGTATACGATCGTCTGGAACGTAAAGAATAGCGGGAGCACCGTCGCCGGGAGCTCTGTTTCCGCAACCCTGCCGAGCTATGTTTCGTACACTGACGTAACCGCCGGGGCAGGGTCATTCTCGTATGACAGTTCTTCAAGGACGGTCGCCTGGAACATAGGCGATATTGTCCAAGGGGCGAGCGTTCAAGGGTCCTTCCAGGTCTCTCTTACCCCGTCAACGTCACAGGTAGGTAGCGCTCCTATACTCACCGGAGCGCCTTCTTTCTCAGGCCATGATCGTTTTGCGGGAGTACAAATACAGGCATCTGCCAATCCTTCTACAACCGAAACACCACAGGACCCCGGGTATACCAGTGAGAGGGCAACCGTGCGATAATCCAATTCTTATGATTGACCAAAATCTAATGGAAAAAATCGTCTCGCTCTGCAAGCGCAGGGGCTTCGTATTTCCCGGTTCCGAGATCTACGGCGGCCTGTCGGGAACATTTGATTACGGCCCAATCGGCGTCGTATTGAAGGAGAATGTAGAGCGCTTGTGGCTGGCGATGTTTCGCGACGGCCGCGACGACATGTACGGCGTTGACGCGGCGATATTGATGAATCCGAAAGTGTGGGAAGCGAGCGGGCACGTGCAGACATTCGCCGACCCCTTGGCGGACGGAAAGATGTTTAACACGATGTTCAAGACTTCTGTCGGTGCAGGAGAAGAAGTGTCCACTGTATATATGCGACCGGAGACGGCCGGCGGCATATTCACGAACTTCAAAAACGTCGTAGATTCCGTGCATCCGAAAATTCCGTTCGGCATCGCGCAGATAGGTAAAGCATTTCGAAACGAGATTGCACCGCGCGATTTCATATTCCGCCTGCGCGAGCTTTCCCAAATGGAAGTGGAATACTTCGTGAAGCCCGCCGACTGGGAACAGGCGTTTGAAGAATGGCGGAAATTAATGCATTTGTTTGCGGTCGCCGTCGGAATACCGCAGACCGCACTTCACGAGCTTGAAGTTTCTGATAATGACCGCGCGCCACGTCATAGAACCGTCTCTTGGCGTTGACCGCACGATTCTGGCTATTCTCGCGAGCGCGTATCGCGAAGATGAGATGGCTGGAGAGATGCGCACATATCTAGCGCTCTCGCCCAAGATCGCGCCTGTAAAGGCGATGGTGTCGCCATTATTGAAGAATAAGCCGGAGCTCGTCGCGAAGGCGAGGGAGGTGCGGGCGGAATTGAAGAAAGCGCATCCGGCTATTGCATGGGACGACAACGGCAACATCGGCAAACGCTATCGCCGACAGGACGAGATAGGAACGCCCTTCTGCATCACGATAGATTTTGACACATTGGGAGAAAAACCAGAATTAAAAGATACGGTCACCCTCCGCCACCGCGATAGTGGTGACCAAGAGCGCCTCACCATCTCTGAAGTATCTTCTCGCATCCGCTCCGCTATAGAATAACAAGGCTTTATAACCTATCCTACTAGATACTACGATCGTGGTATCTTGAGGGATACTTGGTGTGTATAAATTTTCGGGAATCGCGCAATGTGGTAGGATGCGCGTATGGACAAGGAGGTTCGCATTTCCATCACTTCCGGCACGGTATTCACCGCGCTTCTCATCGTAGCTGGCGTTTACGTCTTCTGGCTCCTGCGCGACCTCGCCATTCTCGTGCTCACCTCAATCGTCATCGCCTCGGCGATAGAGCCTGGTGTCGCGCTCTTCGTCCGGTACCGCGTGCCGCGCTTCGTCGCCGCGCTTCTTGTCTATGTGCTCGTTATCGGCGCGGTCCTAGCGATTCTTTTCCTGTTTTTCCCGCCGATTATCGCCGACGCCGCCGATTTTCTCTCCGCGATGCCAAGATATCTGGACGCGATAAATATCACGTCCCCTCTTTCTGACATCACCAGCGCGGTCGGCGAAGTCGGCACGCAGTCTCAGACGCAGTCATACGTGCAGACGCTGGTATCGCTCCAATCTCTCTTCGCGTCCAGTTCCGGCAGCGTTCTGCAGTTGTTAATTACGTTCTTCGGAGGCATATTCTCGCTCGTGCTCGTCATCGTGCTGTCCTTTTATTTCGCGCTTCAGGACACCGGCGTTGACGACTTTTTGCGCATGGTGATGCCTGTGAAGTACGAAGAATATTCTGTTGACTTGTGGAGGCGATCGCAGAAAAAGATAGGTCTCTGGATGCAGGGGCAGATACTGCTCTCGGTCATCGTCGGCATACTCGTGTATTTGGGCCTCCTCATCATAGGCGTGCCGTACGCGCTCCTGCTCGCGGTCTTCACAGCGATGGTGGAGATTATTCCCATATTCGGCTCGCTTCTGTCGGGTGTCGTGGCGGTCGTCGTCGGCTACTCCGACGGCGGCGTCGCCATCGCGGCCATCGTCGCCGGCCTCTACGTTGTCGTGAATCAGTTCGAGTCCAACCTAATCTATCCTCTTATAGTTAAGAAGATTGTCGGCATTCCGCCTTTGCTCGTCATAGTCGCACTTATCGCCGGCTATACGCTCGCCGGCTTCCTCGGAGTCCTTTTGTCGGTGCCGGTGGCGGCCGTCCTGCTGGAATTCCTGAACGATTTTGACAAGCGCAAGCGCCGCGTGCAAAAACAGTCATAAATATTGATTATGAGTGCGCGCTACCTAACCACCACGCTCCCGTATGTAAATGCGGATCCTCACGTGGGATTCGCTCTTGAGATTGTGCAGGCAGATGTTCTCGCACGGACATGGCGTGCGAATGGAGACGAAGTGTTTTTTTCAACCGGCACGGATGAACATGGACAGAAGGTATATGAGGCCGCAAAGAAGGAGGGTAAAGAAACGCAAGAATATGTTGACCACTATGCGGCCACTTACAAGAAGCTGAAAGGTACGCTCAATTTAAGTAATGATGCTTTTATACGTACAACGAGCCCTGCACACATAGATGCGGCACAAGAAATGTGGCGGCGCTGTGATGCAAGTGGAGATATTTATAAAAAAACATATTCGGGACTCTACTGCGTCGGATGCGAATCGTTCAAGACAGAAAAAGAATTAGTGGACGAAAAATGTCACGAGCATCCCAGTCTCTTACTGGAAAAAATTTCAGAAGAAAATTATTTCTTCAAATTTTCAAGATACAAAGACCTTTTGCTCGCATACCTAGAAAATCCGAGCGTAATAGTACCGGAATGGCGGCGGAAAGAGGCGATAGACTTTGTAAAAAACGGACTTGAAGATTTCAGTATTTCGCGCGAGAAGAAACGTCTATCGTGGGGTGTTCCTGTTCCGAATGACAATACGCAAATAATGTATGTGTGGTTTGACGCGTTGACTGATTACATTTCCACGCTCGGATGGCCAAAAGATTCTGAAGGAAAGTTTAAGAAGTTTTGGGAAGAAGGCAGGACTCTTCAGGTAGCAGGAAAAGACCAAGTACGCTTCCAGTCGCTTATGTGGCAGGCGATGCTCATGTCTGCTGAAATAAAAAACACAGATAAAGTCTTTTATCATGGTTTCATAAATTCGGGCGGACAAAAGATGAGTAAGTCGCTCGGGAACGTCATTAATCCATTGGAACTGGTGGAGAAGTATGGCACCGACGCGGTGCGCTACATTCTTCTGCGCCATGTGAGCCCGCTTGAAGACTCCGACCTCACGCCTGATTCTATTCACGAGCATTACACGGCTCACTTGGCCAACGGCCTCGGCAATCTCGTCGCGCGCGTGATGAAGCTCGCCGAAGATCACCTGCCGAACCCCGTTTCGCTCACAAGAGAAGACGAAAAAATATCAGGAGAGTTTTTCAAAAAAATAGAAGAATTTAAATTCAACGAAGCGATGGATTTTGTTTTTGCCAAAATCTCCGAGGCGGATGCATATATGAACTCTCACGAGCCGTATAAGAAAATCAAAGTTGACGCTGATGCGGCAAAGAAGGACATTGAATATCTTGTTCGCGAACTCTACCGCGTAGCGGTACATCTATTCGTTGCGATGCCTCGTACGTCTGAAATAATAAAGAATGCGGTGCAAGAAAATAAGAAACCCCACAATCTTTTCCCGAGATTATGAACGTGAAGTATATAGACGCGCACTGCCACATCCAGTTTGAGCAATATGCAGAGGATGACATAGAGCTGATTGAACGGATGCGTGAAGATGGCGTTGCGGGAATTGTCGTCGGTGTTGACTACGAATCGTCAAAAAAGGCGATTGCGCTCGCTGGGAAATACGAGCATTTATTTGCATCAGTCGGCACTCATCCGAACAATATGTTGGACGTACGACGTCCAACATCAGATGTTGGACGTCGTACGTCCAACATTCGTGGACTCGCGAATAATTCAAAAGTCGTTGCGATAGGAGAATGCGGGCT
>JACOXQ010000040.1 GCA_016182285.1 Candidatus Kaiserbacteria bacterium | reverse complement strand
TTTCTCTTTTGGCGCGGCGGGTTTTTGCGCTGCCGAAGTCTATTTCAAAATCTGCAACGTTGCGCATATATTCCAAACCTTTTTGTATCGCCGATTCTTTATCTGCTCCATTATAAAAATTCTCCAGCGCGAGGTGCCCCGCGCTCCCGACGACCGCCGCCGGCGTTGTCGGCGTGTCGTATATCTCTTCCACATACCGCTTGTACCACGCAAGCGGATTGCGCAAAAACGCCATCAAGCTTGAATGGCTCCAATGCTTTATCGGATATCGCGATTTCCCAGTCCTTCTGCCTTTCCGTGTTTTTGGCATAAACGTATGTTACCGCATCCACGCTTCTTCGTTACCCCGCTCCAACTATCCACACTTAGTGCCTATAGGTACCAACTGTGGATACCTTATTGGTTGAGCGGCAGATGAAAATGCTCACGCAGATGCTTATCATGTTCCATCTGTTCAACGATGAGATACAGCGCATCCGCTCCGATTCTGAACTCAGCTTTCACGAGCGCGATTAGGTCTTCGCAGTCGTACGGATATGCCCATACACTGTCTTGGAGGCGTTCAAATCCGCATGAGGCCATGAACTTGCGCAACCGTATGCGGACGGAACGGCGCCGTTCTGGAATATCGAAAATAACTAGGCGCCATCTACGGTCCCATCTTTTCTTTTTTCCTATTTGCATCCTAGCCGTCTCTAGATCAAGCATATGCTTACCACTTTCAGTAATGCGCGCATATCGCTTATCGCCTTTCTCTATAAACACTACAAGCCCTTTCGCGGCTAGACGTGAAAGCGCTGACTTTACCTGAAAATTAAATCGCGCCCCTTTCTTATAGCCTGGGAAGTACTTTAAAAGCTGTGCAACATTCGGCGCTGTCGCCGCAATAAAAACGACAACGCCAATGGCAACTACCGCAAGTGCGGCCGCCTGAAACGCTCCCAAACGGCGATTAGCTTTTGATTTTCTTTCCAATACACCCATCCTCATAGTGTACCTTCCTAACTATCCAAAGTTGGTGTCTATAGGACCTAACTGTGGATACCTTGCTAATTAACGAGGATGGTGTACGATAATGGCAGGTTGAAGTTCCTGGCAGGATTCTGAAAGGAATCCATTCTGAATTGAAATCACTGCGGGAGGTCCAAAATGGACGCTGACACGGTAAATAGGTTCAAAGAATTGGCGAAAGATCCGGCATTTCTTTCGGAGATGAAAGAGGTATTTTTTGACGCCATGATGGCCGGATATGCTTCAGCGACCAAGGTGCAGAAAGCAACAATTGTTGAATTGCCTGGCTCGAAATTGGCTCCGCCCTATGAACGTGGCCCTTGGCTGGTTGTTGATCCGTATCTTGTCACACCCATGAGTTCGTATAGCGGAGGGATGACCGTCATTTTGTACGAAAGAATGCCTGTGTGGATGATGCAATACTACGGTTCTTATCCTGCTGAAGCCATCCCATGTCTTAAGGCGGCGCTTCGCGAAACGTATTCAAAAAGGCAATTTTTCGGCGGACGTGGACCTACGAACCATTTTTCGTTTGGTGAATTCTACTATCTGAACGAGATCGATGACGGTTACCGAAACCAACGCGATCACTTCAAATTATTCGCCGGTAGTGAATGGGTCGGGCATCGCAATGCGAAAGTCGGATGGCACATGTATAAAGGTGGGCTGATGCTTTGATGATTAGTGCGTAACCAAAACGCACGGAAGACGAAAGTCCCCGTGCGTTTCTTTTTATATACAAAACAACTAATACGACTTTAGGTGGCGGGCGCGGTCGTGGAGGCGGATTTTTTCCAGCGCTTTGGCTTCTATCTGGCGGATGCGCTCACGGGTCACGCCGAATTCCCTGCCAACTTCTTCAAGCGTGTGATAGATGCCGTCCATGAGGCCGTGGCGCATTTCCAGAATCTTGCGTTCTTTCGGCGAAAGGTCGCTTAAAATGCCCCTTACCTGCTCGGATAAAATGCGCTCCGAGGACTCTTGCACGGGAGATGGAATCTTGTCGTCGGGGATGAAATCGCCGAGTGTTGATTTCTCGTCGTCGTCGCTGCCGACCGGGTTCTCCAGCGAGAGCGTGTCCTGATTAATCTTCTCTATTTGGTAAATCTTTTCCGGTTCTACCCCCATCTCCACTGCAATCTCCTCCGCCTGCGGGTCGCGGCCAAGCGCTTGGGACAAACGGCGCGAGACCTGCTTATATTTAGCGATAGTCTCCACCATGTGGACGGGGATGCGGATAGTACGCGACTGGTCGGCGAGCGCGCGCGTGATCGCCTGGCGGATCCACCATGTCGCATAGGTTGAGAACTTGTAGCCCTTCTTCCAGTCAAACTTGTCTACCGCGCGGAAGAGGCCGAGATTTCCTTCTTGGATAAGGTCAAGCAGGGTTAAATCCGGCGAGCGGCCGACGTATTTTTTAGCAATAGAGACCACGAGGCGCAGGTTGCTCCGCGCGAGGATATTGCGCGCCTCGGCGTCGCCTTTCTCTATGCGCTTCGCGAGCTCGCGCTCCTCGGCGGCAGTCAGCAAGGGATACTGCCCTATCTCGCGCAGATAGATCTGGATGGAATCATAGCCTGTGGAGTGGCGGTCCTTGATGTTGCGCGTGGCGAGGTATTCGTCGGCGGCGTCTTCCAGCATCCCTCCCTCAAGCACATCAACGCCGGCGATAGAGAATCGTTCGTAGAGCGATTCAAGGAAGCTGATGTCGCTCTCAACATGCGGAAACGACTTCAGTATTTCGCTGTAGGTGACATATCCGCGCTCCTTGCCCTTCTCTATGAGCGCTTCTGCGGAGATGGCTTTTTGCGAATTCGCCTTCGCCATCGCGTTGCGAGAGGCAGAGCGCACTATCTGCTTCTTCGTGGGTTTATGTTTCGTCTTATTAACAGCCTTTCCAGACGCTCGGGTACGAGGTCGGGACCCCGACTGCTTTGCACGTCGGGGCTTCGCGATTTTTTTCGTACTTTTTTTCTTTTTTTTATTAATTTTTTTTGCCATGCCGGAGGTAAGTGGAAATAGAATGATATCAATGATGAAAAATGGATTAAGCACCGAACGCAGCGAGACGGCGAGAGAGTTCAGCGCACGCTACATGCGCATCATGAACCGAGGCGGCGTTCCCTTTCGCCTCGGCTCTGCGTAGATCGGCCACTGCTCCTTGATACGCCTCGCGGATAACCGCTTCTTCAAAGGCGCGGAGAAGCTCGTCTGCCGCATTTTCAGCAGGATCCTCGCCGAAAGTCTGTTCTGCTTTGAACAACGCTGACTCGGACGGGATATCTGAAAGCGGCGTCTCGGCTTCAGTAATTCTAGAATACTCCGTCTTAATGCGCTCGGCAAGAGGGGTGTCCGGATATGCGTGGACAACGGCAAGAAGCTGTTCACTGCGAATATCACGCGGTGAACGAGCTTGCGGCGGGACAACCATCTGCACAGTATTAGTACTGCTCGCGGTGTCCGAAGGTTTCGGTAATCGCTTAAGAGACCCTCGGACGGCCTCGCCCGAGAGAGAAAGGGCGCGGGCGGTAGACTGGATAAAATGCTCGCGCTCCATCGGGCTCGGCATCGCGACGATGAGGGGAAGAACGATCGCCTCGGCGGACCGCAAGAGCCGGTGTGAGTCGCGGTCTCTCTCAGCGAGCTCTGAGAGAAAGAAGTCAATAATTGGCTTCGCATCCGTTATACGCTTCGCAAAATCCTTGCTGTTTTCATTAATGAGGTCGGCAGGGTCCTTCCCGCTCGGGAGACGGGCGGCCTTTACGCGCAATCCCTCGCGAAGAGCAAGTTGCGCGGAGCGCGCGGTGGCAGCGAGGCCGGCTGGGTCGGCATCCAGCACGAGCATCAGGTTTTCGCTGTAACGCTTCATAAGCGCGAGATGTTTTTCGGATAGAGCAGTGCCGGAGAGCGCAACCGCGTTTTCAAACCCCGCCTGATGCGCGTGGAGCACGTCTATCTGGCCCTCTACCAGCATCGTGAACTTACGCACCCGTATCGTATCCTTCGCTCTATCCATTCCAAATAAGATTTCAGACTTGTGATATAAGTCAGTCTCCGGGGAGTTTAAATATTTAGCTAAATCGTCATTCGCGAGCGCCCTGCCGGTAAACGCGACGACGCGGCCGGCGCTGTCGCGTATCGGGAACATCAGTCTATTTCTGAAACGGTCATAATACGTACCTTTCTTGCCATCCGCTTCTTTTATCAGTCCTGCCGAAAGAAGTTCCGGGACAGTAAAACCTTCGGTAGTGAAAGATTCCAAGAGCGCGCGCCATTCGTCCGGCGCGTAGCCGAGGCGCCATTCAGAAATAGTCTTGTCGGTGAGTCCGCGCGACTTCGCATATTTCTCCGCGTGACTATCTTTCAACTTGCCCGCATACCACTCGCTCGCGCGGCTCATAAGCGCGCGCAGACGATCTGATTTCTCTGTATTCTGTTTACTGTTTCCTGTGTACTGAATCTGTACTCCGGCTTTTTCTGCAAGAATTTTTAAAGCACCCTTAAAATCTACGCCTTCAATTTTCTCAATAAAAGAGAACCCATCTCCACCAATACCACAGCCGAAGCAGTGCCAGCTCCCGCGCTCGTTGCTCACATGGAACGAGCCTGTCTTCTCTTTATGGAACGGGCAGAGCCCGACAAGCGACTTCCCCGCCCGCTTCAACTTCACATACGGCGCAATAATATCCTGTATGTTCAGTCTCTCTTTAATCTCCGCCACCGTATCCTTCGCCATGGTTTCTTAATTCTACCTCGCTCTTACCGTGCTTGACAAAACGTATTGAAAGAAAATCCGTCGCCACCCTCCCCGCAGCCGAAGCAGTGCCAGCTCCATCGCTCGTTGCTCACATGGAACGAGCCTGTCTTCTCTTTATGGAACGGGCAGAGTCCGACAAGCGACTTCCCCGCCCGCTTTAGCTTCACATACGGACTAATGATGTCCTGTATGCTCAATCTTTCTTTAATCTCCGCCACCGTATCCTTCGCCATGGTTTCTTAATTCTACCTCGCTCCTACCGCACTTGACAAAGCTATTTATCGCATTGCGGATTAAGACTGTATCAATTTTTGTCCTATAGGATATAATTTGATACATGAAGAAGATGCGGACAGAAACAAGAGGACGGTATCTGCCGATGCGCAATCTCATTTTGCGGACACTGGCGATGTGCGGTGTGCTAAGCGTAGCGCTCATGGCGCCGAAAGCCTTGACGCTTCTGAAAAAACTTGACCGAGGCGCGGCGAATCGTAAAAACCTCTATCGCCGTATCACACAGGCGATAAGCCGGCTTGAACGCTCCGGGCTTGTGCGGACATCAGGACAGTACGCCAGTCGCAGGGTCACATTAACCAAAAAAGGCCGCGCCACTATAAACATGATTTATGCAAGCGAATACCGCATTCCCGAGCAAGCATTCTGGGACGGTAAATGGCGGATAGTCATGTTTGATATACGTGAGAAGCGCAGAAAGACTCGTTCACAACTCCGCTTTTTACTCTTTGGCGCCGGCTTTTTACGGCTACAAGACAGTGTGTGGGTATATCCCTACCCTTGCGATGAATTTATCAGCCTAGTCCGCGCGCACCTAAAGAGCGGGACGGGCGAAATGCTCTCATTTGTCGCCGAAGCGCTGGAGTCGGATAGAAAATTACGCGAGCATTTCCGCCTTCCCCAGCTGTCTTAATTTTTGTCCTATAGGATAAAATTTGATACATCTGCGGGAATCACGGGGAAATAACGGAACATGGGCGATTTCCTATCCTAGAGGGCGCGGGGAGTGCGCGGGGCGAATGAGGTAGTGCGCGATGGGAGCGAGGCTGCGGGACGGGCTGCCTGCAATTTCGCGATGTGCTCAAACTTCTTGCTCCCTTTGAAGCCGGTACCGGAGGGGATAAGGCGACCGAGGATGACATTCTCTTTCAATCCGCGCAGGCGATCCACCGAGCCGCGAAGCGCGGCGTTGATTAGGATTTTTGTCGTCTGCTCAAAGGACGCGGCGGAGAGGAACGAGCGGCGCGAGAGCGCGCTCTCCTTGATGCCGAGGACAATCTCTCGCGACTGCGGTACGAGCTTCCCCGCATCTTCCATTTCCTTCACAGACTTCACGATCTCCCAATCTTCTACCACGTCGCCGACCGAGTAGTCGGTGTCTCCTGCGTCAGTAATCTTCACGCGCGAGAACATCTGCTTCACGATGACCTCCAAGTGCTTCCTTGAAACAGGCGCGCCCTGCATCTCGTAAATCTTGGATGCCTCGGTGATGATGTACTCCTGCACCGATGCGCGGCCCGCATACTCAAAGAGGTCGTCCAAGTCGGCCGAGCCGTCCGTAAGAATCTGCCCTTTTACGACTGTATCGCCCGCCTTCACCAAGGGCACGCGCGGGTACGGCGCGAGATATTCATATGCAGAACCGTCCTTCTTCCCCTGCCCGGCAGACGGAGCGACAACGATAATCTTTTCGCGGCCCTCATCTTTTATCTCTGCGACGAGGCCGTCTGACTTTGAGATGACGGCTGGATTTTTCGGCGAGCGCTTTTCAAACACCTCTTCAACGCGCGGCAGACCGCTAGTAATGTCGCCGCCCACCGACGCGACGCCTCCCTGGTGGAAGGTGCGCATGGTGAGTTGAGTGCCGGGCTCGCCGATAGCCTGTGCGGCGACGGTGCCGACCGCTTCGCCGAGGTCCACGACTTCCTGTGTCGTGAGGTCCATGCCGTAGCAGGTCTGGCAGACGCCGTAGCGCGTTTCGCAGGACATCGGCGAGCGCGCGACCACCGTCGCAATCGTAGAAGAATCAAGCGCCTCGGCGTCTCCGGCCGATAGATAGTGCCCCTTCTTCCAGCCGGAGGCTGGTCCGCCTACGGCGGAGAAGTCTTCTTCTATAGATTCTGCCAAAACGCGCCCGCGAAGAGCCTCCGCATAATTAATGTGGATGCCGGACGCGCTTACTCGGTTAATCTTCACGCCGCGTTTGGTTCCGCAGTCCGCCTCGGTAACTATGGAGTCCTGCGCGACGTCAAAGAGGCGGCGCGTGAGGTAGCCCGCTTTCGCGGTGCCGAGCGCGGTATCAGTGAGACCCTTCCTCGCGCCGTGCGTAGACATGAAGTATTCAATCGGATTCAATCCCTCCATCATTGAGGAGATAATCGGCACTTCAATCGTCACCCCTGCGGTGTTCTGAATAAGCCCTTTCATTCCGGCCATCTGCGTCAGGTTGCCGAGCGTGCCGCGCGCGCCGCTATCCACCATGTCGGCGACGGAGCCCATCGGGTTAAGTTCCTTTGCGACTTGTTCCTCAACCGACTGCTTGGTGCCCTGCCAGATCTCAATGGCCATGCGGCGCTTCTCTTCCTCCGAGAGAAGTCCGTTCTGATAATCTTTTTCAATTGCCGTTACTTTCACAACGGCTTCGTCAATGATGCGCGACTTCTCCCTCGGCACCGACACATCGTCAATCGCCCAAGAAATTCCGGAGCGCGTCGCGTAGTCAAAGCCGAAGCGCTTCACCTTGTTCACAATCTCAGGCACCGCGGAGAGTCCGTAGCGGGCGATGCAGTTCGTGACGATGCGCGCAAGCACCTTCTTCGTGATGGTTTCATTGATAAACGGATAGTCGGCCGGAAGAACGGTGTTGAAGAGGAGCCGGCCGACGGTCGTTTCAAACGGATGATTCTCAAACGTTGCGTACTTCTCCTTGCCGGCGACGGGCATGACCTTAATCTTCGCGCGCACGTCAATGGCGCCGTATTCCGACGCGAGAATAGCGGCGTTCGGCGACGCGAAGTGTTCGCCCTCTCCTTTTGTTTTATCAGCCGCCTTGGTAAGCCAATACACCCCGAGAATAATGTCCAGAGGTTTGCCGGTGAGCACTATCATGTCGCCGGAGCCCGGCTTCAAAATATTGGAGTTTGCGCTCATGATGTTCGCCGCCTCCCACTGCGCTTCTTCGGAGAGCGGAACGTGTACGGCCATCTGGTCGCCGTCAAAGTCCGCGTTGAACGCATTGCAGACGAGCGGATGGAGCTGAATTGCGTCGCCCTCTATGAGCCGCGGACGGAATGCCTGAATGCCTTGGCGGTGCAAGGTCGGTGCGCGATTGAGCAGCACATACTTGCCGGCAATCGCCTCTTCAAGAATTTCCCACACCTCGGCGACTCCGTCTTCAATGAGACGTCCTGCAAGAGGCCGGCGATGACGAACGGGCGGAATAGCTCCAGCGCCATGTGCTTCGGCAGGCCGCACTCGTCAAGCTCCAAGTCGGGACCGACGACGATGACGGAACGGCCGGAGTAGTCAACGCGTTTGCCGAGCAAGTTCTGGCGGAAGTAGCCTTGCTTGCCTTTCAGATAGTCGGCGAGCGACTTCAAGGGACGGCGTTGCGCCATCGTCATCGCGCCGGCAGAGGCTCCGCTTTTACGAATAGAATTGTCCAAGAGCGCATCAACGGCTTCTTGAAGAATTCGCTTCTCATTGCGCAGGATGACCTCCGGCGCGTGGATATCAATAAGCTTCTTCAAGCGGTTGTTGCGGTTGATGACTCTGCGGTAGAGGTCGTTCACGTCGCTCGTGGCGTGGCGGCCGCCTTCAAGCGCGACCATCGGGCGAAGCGCCGGCGGAATGACTGGGATGCGCGTTAGGAAGAGCCACTCGGGACGGACGCCGGAGGCGATAAGACCTGCGATGAGCGAGAGGCGCTTCGCGAGCTTCTCGCGCTCGGCGACGCCGGCACGCGCGTATCGCGCCGAAAGGGTCTTTTCCAGTTCCTTCAAATCAAGCTTGCAGAAGAGGTCATAGATGGCTTCGGCGCCGATTCTAGCTTCAAAGAGACCTCCGTAACGGACGGAAAAGCGATGGTATTCAAGCTCGTCAAGAACCTTGCCAACAACGATTCCCTCAATCTCCGCTTTCGTGAGCGTCATTTTTTCTTTCAGTGCGTCACGCTCCTTGTCGCTTCCGAGCGATTTGTACTTCGCCTTGTATTCGCTCTCCAAATCGGTTATGAGGCGTTTCTTTTCGTCTTCCGCAATTCTGGAAACGATATAGCCGGCGAAATAAACCACTTTTTCAATGTCGGTCGCGGATGCGCCCAAGAGAAGCGCCATGCGGGACGGGACGGAGCGCAAGAACCAGATGTGCGCGACGGGCGTGCAGAGCTCTATGTGGCCCATGCGTTCGCGGCGGACGATGGAGCGCGTGATCTCAACCCCGCATTTATCGCATACGATTCCCTTATAGCGGATGCCCTTGTACTTGCCGCAGTAGCATTCGTAATCCTTTTCAGGACCGAAGATTTTTTCGTCAAAGAGACCGTGCTTCTCGCTCCGCTGGGTGCGGTAGTTGATGGTCTCCGGTTTGGTTACTTCGCCGCTGCTCCACGCGAGAATGCGCTCGGGAGAGGCGAGGGCGAGGCGCAGGCCGTTCCAGGTGTCGCGCGGGGGAAGTTTGCGGGGGGCAAAAGCCATAATTTTAAATGTTTAAATATTTAATTACGCCTCCGGTTCCGGCGGCAAGTTCAGCGGCTCCACGTCCAGTGCGAGACCGCGAATCTGATTGGTAAGGACTGCGAAGGACGCCGGCGTGCCGGAGTGGCTTATGGGCTCGCCCTTCACGATTGCGTCAAAGGCGGCGCTTCTGCCTTGAATATCATCCGATTTAATCGTGAGCATCTCGCGCAGCGTGTAGGCGGCGCCGTAGCCGAGGAGGGCCCACACTTCCATCTCGCCGAAACGCTGTCCGCCGTTTTGCGCCTTGCCGCCGAGAGGCTGTTGCGTGATAAGGCTGTAGGGGCCGATTGAACGCATGTGGATCTTATCTTCCACCATGTGATGCAATTTCAGAATATACATATAGCCGACGGCGACTGTTTGGGCGAATGCGTCGCCCGATCGTCCGTCGTAGAGCTGCATCTTGCCTCCTCTGGAGAATCCAGCTTTCTCCAACTCATCGCGAATCTCGTCGGAGGTCGCGCCGGCAAACGGCGGTACAACGGCCTGATAACCGAGAGTGTGCGCCGCGAGTCCGAGGTGCATCTCAAGAATCTGGCCGAGATTCATGCGGGACGGAACGCCAAGCGGCGTCAGAATGAGGTCAACCGGATTGCCGTCTTCGTCGTACGGCATATCTTCTACCGGCAACACGCGCGAGATGACGCCCTTGTTGCCGTGGCGTCCGGCGAGCTTGTCTCCGACGCTCACGTTTCTCACCTGCGCGACGGTGACGACAATCTTCTTGATGATGCCGCTCTCCAATTGGTCGCCCTTCTCTCTGCCGAATACGCGGACGCCGATGACGCGTCCGCGTTTCCCGCCTTCCATTCGCAGACTGGTATCTTTTACGTCCTTTGCTTTGTCGCCGAAGATGGAGCGCAGGAGGCGTTCTTCGGGAGTAAGCTGTGTTTCGCCTTTCGGCGTCACCTTGCCGACGAGGATGTCGCCAGGGCGCACCTCGGCGCCGATGCGGATAACTCCCTCTTCATCCAGATTCTTTAAACGCAGTTCGCCGACATTCGGGATGTCGTGCGTCGTCGTCTCGGGGCCGAGCTTCGTATCGCGCACCACGCACTCAAAGTCTTCAATGTGAACCGTCGTGAACTTCGCATCCTGCACCAGGCGCTCGGAGATGATTATGGCGTCTTCGTAGTTCGCTCCGTTCCAACTCATGAATGCGACGCGCACATTCTGGCCGAGCGCGAGCTGGCCCTGGTCCGTTGAAGAGTTGTCCGCAAGCACGTCGCCTCTCTTCACTTTATCGCCAAACGCGACCGAAGGCCTCTGCATAAACGCGGAGTTCTGGTTGGTCTGGGTAAGGCCTTGGAGATGATATTCCTTCTTCTTGCCTTCTTTATTGGTGACGACAATCCGGCGCGCGTCAACCTGTGTCACTTCGCCCGACTCTTCGGCGAGGACGAGGCGGCCGGTGGAGCGCGCGGCATGCGTCTCTACGCCTGTGGCAACCAGCGGGGCCTCCGGGATGAGCACGGGCGTCGCCTGCTTCTGCATGTTGGAACCCATCAGGGCGCGGTTCGCATCGTCGTGGTCCACGAACGGAATCATAGACGTCGCAACGGAGAACATCTGATAGGTGGAGGCGTCCATGAGCGTAATTGATTCGCGCGGAACGATAATCGGGTCGCCTTTATGGCGCGCCTCAACGGATTCAACTGCGATTTTACCGTTCTCGTCCAGCTTGGTCGCGCCGTGTGCGATGTATTCAAGCTCTTCATCAAGCGCGTTCAAGTGCACAATCTCGTCGGTCACCTTGCCATTCTTAACGCGGACATACGGCGTCTCTATCACGCCGAAATCGTTCGTGCGCGCGTGGGTCGCGAGGTGAAGGATGAGGCCGATGTTCTGGCCTTCCGGCGTGTGAATCGGGCAGAGGCGTCCGTAGTGGCTCGGGTGCACGTCGCGTACTTCAAAGCCGGCCCGTTCCCGCGTGAGTCCGCCCGGGCCGAGCGCCGAGAGCGTGCGCATATTCTCCAGCTCGGAGAGTATATTCTGTTGGTCCATAAACTGCGAGAGCTGGTTGGCGGTGAAAAACTCGTGCACGGATGCATGGAATGGCCGCGGGTTTACGAGCGCCATCGGCAAAGTCGTCTCGCTCTCTATCGTGGACATGCGGTCTTGGATATTGCGCTTCATACGGCTCATGCCCACACGCATGCGCGACTGGAGGAGCTCGCCGACGAAGCGGACGCGGCGGAAACCGAGGTGGTCAATGTCGTCGGGGCGCGCCGACGGGTCGGCATTCAGTTTCGTAATTTCTGAAATAATTCGGACGAAATCGGCGAGGACGAGAATGCGTTTCCCTATCGCCTTCTCGGTGGTCGGGAGGCCGAAGCGCGCATTCAGGCGGTGTCGTCCGACTTTTCCTAAATCATAACGCTCGGCCGAGAAGAGCGACTGCACGAAGTTCTTCGCGTTCTCGGGCGTGGCGAGGTCCCCGTCTCTCATGCGGCGGTGTATCTCTATATATGCCTCTTCAATAGACTTAGCTTCGTCGTGCTCAAGAGTGGCTTTAATAGCCGACAGCGCGAGCGGATCTTTTGCAAAGTGTTTGGTCACCGCTTCTCCGAGACCGCCGCCGAAGACCGTCAGGAGCTGAGTGATAGGGAACTTGCGCTTCCGGTCTATCTTAACGAATACCGCGCCGTCCGCTTCAGAGTCAAATTCTATCCAGACGCCGCGGAGCGGGATAATCTTGGCGCCGAAATACGCCTTCCCACGGATGAGTTCAGAAACAAAGAACGCCCCGAACGAGCGGGCCAGCTGCGGAACGATAGCGCGCTCCACTCCGGAGACAATGAAGGAGCCGTGCGGCGTCATCATCGGCATGTCCGCGAGAAAAATTTCCTGCGACTTCTCCGAACCGAACGTTTTATTCACGAGCTTCACCGTCGCCTTCACAGGCGCCTCGTAGGTGCGCGCGTTCTCGCGCGCAAATTGTTCGTCATACTTCGGTTCGCCGACTTCAAAACTTTCAAATTTGAGTTCAAATTTCTTCCCCGAATAATCGGAAATGGGCGAAAACTCTTTGAAGAGTTCGGAGAGACCTTCCCTTAAAAGCCAATTGAACGAAGACCGTTGATGTCCGACGAGGTCCGGAAAAGAGACCTTTGGCGCCCGATACGAACCGAAGGTTTTCTGGACGATGTTTTTTCGCATGCTGGGGTGTCGTGAAGCGGATAAATTAAAAAACAAATATATAAATACATACAAACACGAACGCACGGAAATAAATCCGCTTGCGCTTATGCGTTTTTCTCTGGTTCCCGTATGAATCTGTCTAAAACCGCCCTCCATCACTCACTCGTATCTTGTGTACTTAATGTATCAGACCTCTCTTTTCTGCGCAACCCCATCTGGGGATAGCAAAACGCCGCCACTAAATACCGTGGCGGCGTGCAGACTTCTGGATCAGTGAGCCGGAGAAAAAGTGAAGGTAATCGTCTTCCAGCTAGTTTCCGATTCTTGTTCGACCGTCTGTGTTACGAGCGCGGAATCCCTTTTCCCTTCAAAACTAAGCAGGAGCTGAGAGCATTTCTTCAGGCTGAATTCTTCTTCGAGCATTCGTGAGAGGTCGAACTGTCCTTCGGAACCCAAGATGCCAAAAAACAAGTGGACATCTTTAGAGGTTGTTGAAAAGACGAAATGTGTCCGACGGTGATCATCAGACATCTTTAGAGGTTGTTGAAAAGACGAAATGTGTCCGACGGTGATCATCATCCATCACATACGTTTGATAGACTTTGGCACCTTGCCTCTCAATTTTTTTGATCTCATTGTACAGGTCTTGAGCAAATGTGCCCATCGTCTTCACACTTTGGGCTGACAAAGCCAGTTTTTGTAACTTCATGATTTCTCCTTGGACCCGCAGGCAACGTCGCGAACCTGCTTGCCAAGATGGGAAAAGAACAAGCGACGTTACTTTCATATTACCTCTTCTTGTGCCAGTTGTCAATGCGTCGTTTTTGGATGTTCGTTAACTCTCACGGTCGTAGTGTTGTGTTCAACACCAGGTGTAGCACAAATTTGTGCTACACCTGGTGTTGCACAATTTTATTTATTTTACTTTTCGCCACGCATCTATCTTGGCGTGGTGGCCGGTTTGGAGAACCTTCGGCACGCGATATTTTTTACCCTTATACAAAATGGTTTCGGGGCGGGTGTAGACGGCGGATGAGGCGGTGCGGCGCTCTTCTACGGAAGCGTCTTTACCCAAAACGCCTGGCAGA
>JACOXQ010000034.1 GCA_016182285.1 Candidatus Kaiserbacteria bacterium | reverse complement strand
CGCCGCAGGATCAGGTGATGGACTTCAGCCCGGCGATCTCGATCATCAATGTATTTTCGGTTCCGGTTGTCGTCGGGGGATCGTGCAAGTGGCGGTCGCGCATATTGGCTCCTTTGGTTGACACAACCGGGTTTCAGCTCCATCCTCGATCGTAATGACCTCGGCGAGTGGACACCGCTAAGGTATCACAACACCCACTTTTTTGTCAAGGCAGGTATCCACAACTTGTCGCGGTCGCTACATCTTGTGGATAGTGCGAATTAGGTATCCAACATACATGACGGTCGTCTACTATTGTGGATAGTTGTGCAACACCATGTGTTGCACAAGTTAAGCAAAAGTCCGCGGTAGCAGACTGTTGCTATACGCGGACGAGCAGACTTATTGAAGCTCGGCAATTTCCCCCGGAGTAATGGGTGTGCCGTACGCTGGCGGTTGCCAATTTGGATTACATCCTGGGCAATGCAAGTGTAAAACTTCCGGTACGGAACCGCTGCCAGAACCCGGGAATGGACCGTCATGAAGACTTCGACGTACTCCCGTGGCTTGGATAATGGCTCCTGTCGTTTTGCACTGCCAATCGCCTTCGGCATTACAGATCGCATGCCCTTGACACCATGTATGATCAGAAAGAACGACTTGGGATCCCATGTTGCCTCCTGTTAAAGTAGGGACTCCAAATGTATACCACACCGATTATATTCTTGCTACCTATCCGTGCAAAAACACCATCACATCGCCGTCGGCGACGATGTAGTCCTTCCCCTCTGTGCGAAGTTTGGCGGATTCGCGGGCAGCGGCCCACGAGCCGGAAGCGAGGAGGTCGTCGGTGGAGACGACTTCGGCGCGGATGAATTTTTCCATAAAGTCGTTATGGATGGCGGCGCCCGCTCTTGGCGCCGCGCTCCCGCGCGCAATTGTCCACGCGCGCGTCTCGTCTTCTCCTGTTGTGAAAAACGAAATGAGCCCGAGCGTGTCGTATGCGCCTCGTATCAGTCCGACCAAGCCGTCTTCATTTACTCCCAATTCTTGGCGAAAATTTTGTCTGTCATTATCTGCAACATCATTCAACTCGCGCTCGGTATTCGCGTCCACGAAAACATAGCTTGAGCCGAGCGATTTTATGAGTTCATACGCGCGCTCCGCGCGCTCATCTTTAAGTTCGTCCAAATTATGTCCCCCGCTTTTTTTATTTAGCGCATACAGAATCGGCTTCATCGTGAGGAGGTTTAAGTGCGCGATACTTTTCTTCTCGTCTTCAGCGAGTCCCGCGTGAAGAGCGAATTTCCCGAGCGAAAACGCCTTCTCCAGCTTCTTGAGTGCGGCGTCCTCTGCGACTGCTTTTTTATCTCCGCCGCGTATGTCTCCGACAATCTTGTCGCGGCGCTTCTTCACCTGCTCGGCGTCGGCGAGCACGAGTTCCATATTTATAATTTCTATGTCCTTGTACGGCTCAACTTCGTCGGCAACGTGCGTGATATTCGTATCGTCAAAGAATCGCACCACTTGAAGTATCGCGTCCGTTTCTCTGATATTCGCTAAAAACTGGTTCCCGAGTCCCTCGCCCTCGGCGGCGCCCTTCACCAGCCCCGCTATGTCCACGAACTCTATCGCCGCCGGAATCGTCTTCGCTGACATTGAAAGTTTTGTTAATTTATCCAACCGCGCATCCGGCACGCCAACTATCCCTACAGAGGGGTCAATGGTGCAGAAAGGATAATTCTCCGCCGGCACGCTCGCCTTCGTGAGCGCGTTAAAAAGCGTGGACTTCCCCACGTTAGGCAGACCGACGATGCCTATCTTCAGCATATGAACACCCTATGGCTAGTTCTCTTTCTGCGCAAGCGATGCTTCATCGTACTGTCGAGTATGGGCGACGAGCATTCGTATCGACGAGCATTCGTATATAGTGAAGCAGAGCATACATCACGGCTGTAGCGACCACCAGAAGCGCGATGGCGGAGCCGAACGAAAGAGGAGAGAGCCAGCCGAGCGCGAGATACGCGAGAAACCACCATGCGGTAAAGATGATTGACGACCCGAATGGAAAAGATATCCGCCTGCGCGATAGCGTCCACGAAACGCCGATGATGAGGAGAGCGAACACGATAATCGTCCAGTAGCCCGGCGTGAGCGCCGGCTGGAGAGCAGACTGCAGGACGTAGGCGACAATCACGAGTCCGAGCGAAGCAAGCAGGAGTAGCGTCATGCCGAAGCGCAGCCCCTTCGCGATGACGTCGAGATGCGCGCGCTCGGCGCCGTCCAATTGTCCGTTACGCAACGCGCGAATATACGCGAGTTCGCCCCAAACTGCGGTTATTGCGCCGACGGAGGCGCCGAGCGCTTGGCAAAATATTAGAAATGAGACGAGGGTCGCCATATTATTTATAATGAGCTTGTTGAATTATTTCCGCATAAGTTCGGAAAGTTCGGTGCGATATTTTTTCATCACCTCCATAGCCGCCTTCATTTCGCTCTCTCCTCCTTTTTTTCGTTTCTCAATCTCCTCGCCGATTTTCTTGAAAAGCTGAGGGTCTTTCGTTACGAGCGCGGTCATCTGCTCGCGCTGTTCCTTCGGAACGCCCTTCATCTTCCACTTGGCGTATTGATTGAGAAGAAAGCTTTGAAATGACATACGAACATATTAGCACGGGAAATTTAAAATTTCGGACGCTGGAGAATGCCTCGGATGGTCTGCGTGGTGAAATACAGCGCGAGAAGAGAAAGAAGAGCAAGCGCCTCAAGATACATGAACGACGGGTCAAAAACGCTTATCCCCGCGCGGTATTGGTCAACCGCGGCAGTGCCGAAAAGGAAGGCTCCATAAAATGCGAAAAGTCCGTTCACCCAGTGTATCCATGACGTCGCCGGATTTGTGATGCCTGCCGCAATCACGAGTGTGGCGGCCGAGATGACAGCTCCGGTCGTTGAAAGCGGCAGATTGGCGCCGGTAGATTGGGCGACGACAATCACGATCGCACTGATAACGAACACCGTCCGCGCCTCGTTTCCGTGATAATGCGGTATCTCGTGACGCTGTGGAACGCTCGTACCGCCATTTCCTTCGTATGTCATATTCCCCAGTATACCACCGCACCGATATTGTAATATTCGTATAGTGGTATACTGAACGGGTCCCTTAGAATTAAGAAATAATACACATTATGGCAATAAATTCAGCTCTATCAAAGCCACTCAACCTGTCGGCCGACCTTGAGGCGGTCGTCGGGAAGGGTCCGCTCCCGAGGACGGAAGTGGTCAAGAAGCTTTGGGAATACATCAAGCAGAATAATCTCCAGAATCCCGCGAACAAGCGGAACATCCTCGCGGATGACAAGCTGAAGGCCATCTTCGGCGGCAAGGGCGAGGTCACGATGTTTGAGATGACCAAGCTCGTCTCGGCGCACATGAAGTAATTGTGGGGCGCTAAAAACCAAAAACCCCGTCCGCCGACCGGCGGACGGGGTTTTTGGTTTGGTGCCGTGCACTACGTAGCTTTACTGTGCCCTTCCGTAGCCTATGGCGGAGAAGGAGCGAAGTAGTGGACCCGAGGGGTTACGATCCCCTTGCCTCGTCCATGCCATGGACGCGCTCTACCAAGTGAGCTACGGGCCCATTCCTTTCACTCTACTTCTCTTCCTCATGTTATTCAAGTTCAAAATCTAGGCATCACTAGATATCAAATGTATACCACGGTCGTAGCATCTTTTTGATATGCGTGAGGATATTTTATGACGAAAGATAATCAGAAATCGCTCTTGCGATAGTGGTTATGGTCTTTTCAAACTTCGCATCGTTCGGCTCCAGGAGGAGGAAACGGAATCCGTGAAGGCGGGAGTTGAAGCCGGAAGAGAGCGGGACGACGCATACGCCCGTGGAGGCGAGGAGATAATACACGAAGCGCTTGTCCGGCGGCGCGTTTGTTAAACATGATTCAATATATTTTTTCAAACTGCTCTTTATCGGCAAAGTTTGGTTCTTATTCAATACGCCTTTTTTAAACACGCACGTCATATAGAACGCGCCATGCGGTTTGTGGATAATGACACCGGAAATTTTTGAAAGCACTTTATGCGCATAGTCCGCACGCCGCTTATAGTTGCGCGTGCGTTTCGCTAGATACGGGTAGTACCGCTTGTCGCCCATCACCTTCGGCAATACTCTCTGCGGAAGGGTTGTGGAACATACTTCCAGCGTTTTGGAATCTACGATGGAACGCGCGTATTTATCAAAGTTAGCATCTTTGTCGCGATTATAGAATTCTATCCATCCGCAGCGCGCTCCCGGCCACGGGAATTCTTTTGATATGCCGCGCATCGCGATGCCCGGCACGCTGTCTATGACCGACGCCAATTTTTTCATCCCGCTCCCTTTATATGCGAGGTTTGAATATATCTCGTCTGAAATAATAAAGAGCTTGTATTTCTTCGCGAGCGCGACGATGGCTCTGATAGTTTTTTGCGGATACACGAATCCGGTCGGATTGTCCGGGTTCACAATGAGAATTCCGGCAATTTCTTTATGCTCTCGTATCTTCTTCTCCATGTCAGCCAAGTCGGGCTTCCACTCATTTTCCGGATCCAGCTTGTACGTGATATGCGGCTTGTCAGCGTGGGCCGCTTCGGCGGAGGAGTGCGTCGGGTAGGCGGGGTCGGGGCCGAGGATGCGTGCGCGCGGATTGAGATTGCGGTAGAGATGCGATATTCCATCTCCCAAACCATTAAAAAATAAAATGTCGTCCGGAGTTATCCGGATGCCGCCCTCCAAGTTTCGCTCGCGCGCGATGTACGCGCGCGTCTCGTCCAACCCTTTTGTCGGCGAATAGGCGAAGACTGCGTCTTCTTTAACCGCATTCACAACGATTTTCTTTATCCACGCCGGCGGCACTTCGCCCCTGCATACCGGGTCGCCGATGTTCTCCCAGACGACGGGTATGCCCGCCTCCGCGACCCGCCTCGCTACGTCTGCTATCTCGCGTATCTCGTATCGCAACTTATCCGCCCCCGGATGGACAATATTTAATCTCATTGTGTGGACCATAGCGGAGTCGAACCGCTGACCTCGTCAATGCGAATGACGCGCTCTACCAGCTGAGCTAATGGCCCCTTCACACGAAACGAGTTTAACACAAGCAAAAACGATTTTCATCGGGCCGCCGGGAATCGGACCCGGTCTACATGACCCCCAGCCATGCGTACTACCAGCATACTCCGGCCCGATACTCCGTCACGTTATAATAAAGAAATGTATGGCCAAAGCAAGAAACAGCACTCATTATCCTTCAGCAATTAAAGAACGGGCTACGGCTTTACGTAAAAGCGGCTCGAGCCATATCAGTTCAAAAAAATACATTCATCCGAGTCGCTCCTGCAAAGAATACGCGATTTCTCTCGAATAAACGGGAGAATTCCTTTAAAAACCGAATTTAATTCGTGGCGTGTTTATGCGACCCAGTTTGGCAGTTGGAATAAAGCCATAAAAGCAGCTGGCTTTAGCACCAATCCTGTTCTGTTTTCGAAGAAATGTATTGCGAACGATGGCCATATTTGCGACTCATTTTCGGAAAAAATTATAGATGATTGGTTATCTGATCAAAATATCGCCCACGAGCGCAATGTGCGCTACGGAAACACGCGATATACTGCTGACTTTGGACTGCAACCGGGAATAATTCTAGAATTTTTTGGCTTATCGGGTATTGAAAAGAACTATGACGATAGGAGAAATAAGAAATTGTTGCTTGCTCAGAAACTTGGATATAAAGTTATTGAAGTTTATCCAGACGATGTATTTCCAAAAAACACACTTAGGCATTTGCTCCGCGATGCTGGTTTGTGAGTGTCATCCCCTGTCGGGCCGCCGGGAATCGAACCCGGTCCTTACGAACCCGAATCGCATGTACTACCGGCATACTCCGGCCCGACACGAGACACCACTCTTGTGCGCTCCGCAGGGATCGAACCTGCGACCTTACGCGTGTGAAGCGTACGCTCTGACCAACTGAGCTAGGAGCGCGCGCACGTCTCACGATAGCAGATATCACATCAGATTCCCAGATTCGCGAGAGCTTGGCGCACCCTGCTTATCGGCAGAGAGAAGCCGATGGACTGCGAGCCCTGCACCATCGCGACGTTGACCCCGATCGCCTCGCCAGCGAGGTTGACCAATGGCCCGCCGGAGTTGCCTGGATTAATAGCCGCGTCGGTCTGAATCACTCCGGTCAGGGTCTCCGTGCCGCCCTGATTATTGAACGCATTAATGGTCCGATTGAGACCCGAGATGACGCCGACGGAAACCGAGTTGCTGTACTCGCCAAGCGCGTTCCCTACCGCGAAGACCGACTGCGCGAGCTGGAGCGTTCCGGAATCTCCGAGCGGAATTACGGGGTAGCCGCTTCCGGCAATCTTCACCACAGCGAGATCCTCGTCCGGCGAACGCCAGACGACCGTCCCCGCCCTCTGGGCGCCGCTTGCGAGCAGAACGGTATAGGTTGCGTTCGGCGCGTCCGGGACGACATGCTTATTGGTCACTATGTATCCGTTGCTCCGCACGAGAAAGCCTGTGCCGGCAGAAACTTTCTGCGTCGTCGTGCCGATTTGTTCGTACACAGGCACCTGTATCCCGAAGTCCTTGAAGAACGGGTCGTTGCCGAACGGGTTCTCATACGTCACGCGGAGCCGCGGCACTTCTCTGCTCTCCACAATAGAAACGACTGCCGGCGTCACCTTCGCCACTGCGTCTTGAAGCGTCTGACTCTGAGACTTCTGCGCTACTTGCCCGCGCCGAGATAGCTCGGCGAGATTCGCGGCCGTACTTGAAGCGGTCATGCTCACGTAATTGGCAATTTCTATGACCGATGTCTGCAGCAATTCAACATTGCGCGACAGACGGCCGATTTCTTTCTGTTCATACACGAGCCCGCCTATGACGGCGACGAGCGCCACCACAATCGCGAGCGAGATGGTATCAATTCTCTTCATAGTTCTATTATACCCTCTGTGGTCATTATACCAAAAAGTTCGGACTCATTTCCAGCAGAATCCCGACTAATGTGTCACGCGCGGAGCGCGTGGTGGCTCTAACCTAAATCGTACGC
>JACOXQ010000033.1:9089-10237 GCA_016182285.1 Candidatus Kaiserbacteria bacterium | reverse complement strand
ATAGAAAGCATGTCCCTCAATCCGGATTCTGTAGTAAAAACGCTTGAACGGGTCGCCGAGATTGAGGAGAAATTATCAAGATAAGATATGAGAATAGACAGCATTACCGCCAAGCCGATTCCGGATACTCGCGGACGGCTGACAATAGAAACGACACTCATTATAGGAGATTTGAGTGCAAGTGCATCTGTACCGTCCGGTAAAAGCACGGGGGAGCATGAAGCTGTTGAACTTGATGCAGTACAGGCGATAGAGAATGTGAACGGCGAGACAGCAACTGCTCTAGTAGGGCGAAATTTTAATTCGCCGGATGAACTTGATGCGTTTCTCATTGAACTAGACGGCACTCCGAACAAGTCGCGTCTCGGCGCCAATGCGATTCTCTCTGTCTCTATCGCTATGATGCGTCTCTTCGCGCTTCAAGAAAATATTCCGCTCTGGAGAGCCATTGCGAATCGTGCAGGAACAATACCGTCTACGCCGAAACTCTTTGTAAATGTAATGAACGGCGGCGTGCATGTTGCACCCTACGAAGCCTTGGCGAAGGAGGGCAGGTTCAGGCTCCCCTTTCAGGAATATATGCTGGTCGTTCCCGGCGAGACGAGCACAGCACTGCCCATAGCACAAAAAGCGTTCGCGAAGCTCGGCGAGATGCTCGGCGATGTCCCGATGGGCGACGAAGGCGGATACGCTCCGACATTTGACACTCTGGAAAAGCCGTTTGAAATTCTCGCGGAGCTCGTGAAAGAATTCCCAGGTACCTCCATCGCCATAGACGCCGCGGCGAGCCAGTTATTTCAGGACGGCGCATACCACCTGCTCGGCAGAGCATATTCAACAAACGAACTCGCCGAAACGTACGCGAACCTCGCCGGACATTTCGGTGTCCGCAGCATAGAAGACCCGTTTGACGAGCATGCGACCGGTGACTTCGCCAGACTTACTGCTGCAGTGAACGGGAGAATACTCGTCGTAGGCGACGATTTTATCTGCACGAACCCCACGCTCATAGCAGACGCGATAAATAAAAAAGCAGTCAATGCGGTGCTTATAAAGCCGAATCAGATAGGCACGGTGATGGAGACGATTGAGGCGGTGCAGGAGACGCGGGCAGCCGGCCTTAAGGCCATCTGCTCGCACCGCTCCGG
>JACOXQ010000033.1:2193-9069 GCA_016182285.1 Candidatus Kaiserbacteria bacterium | reverse complement strand
GACTTCGCGTACGGAGTCGGCGCCTACGGCCTTAAGGCCGGCGGCCTCGGCCAAAAGGAGCGGTTAGAAAAATACTCCCGCCTGCTTGCGATAGAACATGAGGCGGAAACCGTATAAAATTCGGCAAAAGACATTGTCAACAGCGTCATCATTGCTTTTTCATCTTCTGTGATATATAGTGGCTCTACCAGACCTGAACGGCATCCTTCGCGGGTGCCGTTCGCTGTTATATATTCTCATCAAATTCTAGATACTTACGAAGATACTCAAAATCCAGAAATTGGCCGCCGGCAAAACGCTTGATCTCTCGCGCTGTACGCGGTCCGCGCGCAAGTATGAGCACCTGTTTCTTTTGTGCTCGTAAGAACTTTAATACCGGCAAGAAATCGCCGTCACCAGAAAGCACGAGTACGCGATCGAAAGTTTCAATACTTCGCACCAGATGAAAGGCCATATCAACGTCGCAATTTGCCTTGCGGATTGGATTGCCGTCCTCATCTTCGTAGGTCTTTACCGGCTTGAGAATAAGATGGTATCCGAATGATTTCAGTTTCAGATAGAAACGCACGCGTCGCAAATGCCGATCCAACAGGAGCAGTTTCGCTTCAGTCATATAATTCCCTCTCTCGCGTATCAGACCTGATAAATATCTTTCGAGTTCCTCAATTGGAATCGTATCGTGCTTAAGATAATCAAACGGGAAACGATGTATTTCTGCGCCGCCGAAGAAATAAACAGTTTTGACATGATACTTTTCTTTCAGATACGCGAGCAACTTTTTATAGTCGATACTCCAACCGAGTGATTTCTTTCCTCCATAAAAGAGATTGGAGGCATCAATAAAAGCGACGGTTCTCATGAACACATAGTACTACAAAATACTCCCGCCTCCTCGCCATAGAACGCGAAGCGTTTGACATTTAATTTGATAGCAGTAAGGTTACAACGAGTTCGGCATTCGCCCGAACATTGACACGGAGGCATCAATGCCCACGATAACCAGAATCTACGGCGGTAATCAGGACGAACGCCCGTTGCGTGTGACACATCGGAAAGGAAACAAGAAAAAATCTCCAAGCATCCGCGTAAAGTGTGCGTGTTGCGCTGAAACGGTCGTAATATTCCCCGAAAAGAACCCCAATGGAAACCCTCAAATGGACAGTGTGGAAATCAATGGGGTGTATGCCTCGGTTGCCCAATGGCGCGAAGTAGAATGAACAAGTTGCATTTCCACCCGCGTGGCGGAAAAGCTCTGTACGGACAACGTCTCCGTCCCGGAGACACCTTACAAAAGGCAGACCGGCTTGATTCGCTGAACGGGAATTGGGGCTCCGTGCCAATGAAGCTCGTTGGCAAAACTATCAAGAACAACATGAAGATATATATTCGTCCTGGAACATAAAGCCCTCGTCCCACGATGGAAAGCCCTGCTCCGGCGGGGCTTTTTTATACAAAACAAACAGTGTTAATATACGTTTATGAAAATTCATTACTTTTCGGGAGAGGCGTGGGAAGAGGCATATGTGAAGGCGAAGTTGCCGGATGAGGAGATTACTTTTCATGAGGGTTCGCTCGCTGCGTTCCCGGAGCTTACGGATCCAGATGCAGATGTGCTATGCACTTTTATAGAATCAAAAATCGGCGAGGAGGAGTTGTCAACTGGATATGACCATATTGACTTGAATACGGCGAAGGCGCGTGGAATCGCAGTTGTGAATGTGCCATTTTATGGCGAGAACACGGTTGCCGAATTTACTTTCGCGCTTCTACTCGCGCTTTCGCGCCGCGTCATTGACGCCGACGAGCGCGTGCGCGACGGCGCGTTCTCCCCGAGCGGCCTGCGCGGATTTGACTTGGCCGGCAAGACTATCGGCGTCGTCGGCTGCGGACATATCGGAGTTCATGCCATTCGCATGGCGAACGGATTCGGTATGAAGGTTCTCGGATTTGATGTGACAAGAAATGACGATCTCGCTAAAACACTCAATTTTACGTATGCGACTTTGCCGGAACTTCTTGCGGCTTCCGATATCGTTACTCTCCACGTCCCATACAACGCGCACACGCACCACTTAATCAACAAAGAAAACATCGGCTCATTCAAGAAAGGCGCATATCTCATAAATACTTCTCGCGGCGCAGTGGTGGAGACTGACGCTCTCGTTGAAGCTCTTAAGAGCGGCACGCTCGCCGGCGCCGCGCTGGACGTGCTTGAAGAAGAGGGCGATATGAATGACGAGGCGGCACTACTCACAGCGCCGCATCCGAACGCCGAAGCGATCAGGACCGCGCTGGAAAATCATTACTTAATAGAACACCCGCGCGTTATCGTGACACCGCATCTCGCCTTCAACACAACCGAAGCGGTTGAGCGCATCTTGAACACGACTATTGAAAACATAAAAAGTTTTGGAGCCGGCTCGCCGACGAACATTGTTTCTTAGAGGCCGCCGCGCGCGTCTTCACGCAGCCGCACTTCGTTTTCGTCCATGCCGAAGTAGTGAGCGTATTCGTGCCAGATAGTCTCGGCTATTATTTTTCGAATTTCTTCAGGCTTGCCGCAAGCGGCTTCTTCTATAGGCAGCTTGAAAAGCGTGATGGTGTCCGGGACAGTAGGGCCGATGCCGTAGGAATCGCCGCGCGCCGTATTCGGTATGCCCTGATACAGTCCCAGCAGAGTCTCGCCTTCTTCAAGTCCCTCTTTCTTTCTCACATCCTCTGACGGCTCGTCTTCCACCAGAAGCGCTACATTCCGGATGCGCTCTCGGATTTTTTTCGGGAGGAGCAAGAATCCTTCTTCCGCTGATTTTTCAAATTCTTCGCGGGTCATAGTCGTTATATATTAGGAAATTATTTGTCGCCTGCATTTTTTACAAACGGCACGAATGCGAAGCCGGGAAATGCCGCCGCCTTGATTGAACCATCCCGCCTTTTTTCCTCCAATATGAGCGCGCTGTTTTTCGGATACATCATGCGCCCGGAAGGCCTCAACTGTTCTCGCCACGCAGGTGGCGCTTCAGCCACTTCTGCGGCGGCGATAATCCGATCAAATGGAGCTTTTTCCGGGTATCCTTTTTCGCCGCTCCGGCATAGAAATTGCACGCGGCGCGCCAGATGCGGATATTTCTCAAGATTATTTTCGCCCAGCCTGCAGAGAGTCGGCAAAACCTCAAATGCATATACGCGCCCCGATGGACCGACGAGATGGGAGAGAAGCGCCGTCTGCCACCCGGAACCGTAACCGACCTCGAGCACGGTATCTCCGCCGCGCACTTGCAGCTGCTCAAGCATGAAGGCCACCGTGTACGGCTGCGATATCGTCTGCCCTCCTCCTATCGGAAGCGCCGTGTCTTCGTATGCAAGCGGCTTCAGATTTTCCGGGACGAAATCGGCGCGGTCAATTTCTTCAAAAGCCGCGAGTACCGGCGCTGAGCGAAGAACTCCGGTCTGCTTCAGATGTGCGACGAGCGGCGGCATCCCTTTTCTCTGCGTCATAGAGACAAGTATAACTCTCTCCTAAAAACGCAAAAGCCGCGATGCCGAGCGGTACCTACGAGATTCGTCTCCGGTAGAAATACTTGCGAATCTCCTCTACTGCGATGACTGACACTGCTATCGGTATGATCATCAGCCATTCCGAAAGTTCGAGCGGTACCGTATGCAGAAACTTCTGCATAAGCGGGTTGTACACTGCCAAAAGTTGCAGGAAAATTATAATGAGAGTGGCGCCAACCAAGAACATATTTGAAAAAGGATTCATTTGGAAAATGGACCTGGATTCATGCCGGCAATTCCAGGCATTGAACCAATGGAACATCGCCAAAGTAGTGAGGGTCATTGTCCAGGCTTTAGCGAGATCATCTCTGAAGTACTCGCTGAAAACGAAAAGGGCTCCAATCATCATCGGTATCGCCATGAAGACCACGCGTTTGACCATAAGTTTATCAATGAGGTATTTTTTTGGCCGCTCAAAGTTGCCGCGCAGCAGTCCCTCTTCCTTCGGCTCCATAGCTAAGGACACGTCTAGGAAACCGTCTGTGACGAAGTTCAGCCAAATAATCTGCGCCGGCAGAAGCGGCAAAGGAAATCCAATAAAAAGCGAACCGAGTATAGTCAGTACCTGCCCCCAACTTCCCGCAAAAAGATACAGTATTACTTTTTTAATAGTTTTATAAATACTTCTGCCCTCCTCCACGGCAGAAACAATGTTCCCAAAGTTGTCATCCAGAAGAACGATGTCCGCCGCTTCTTTCGCAACTTCCGTACCCGCTTTGCCCATCGCCACGCCAAGATCGGCGGCTACCAGAGACGGCGCATCATTGACTCCATCGCCGGTCATCGCGATAATCTCACCGCGTTTTTTATACGCATTAATAATCCGCAACTTATGTTCCGGAGTCACGCGCGCAAAGACGGAAACACGCGCAACACGCACCTTAAGCTCATCGTCCGACATTCCATCCATTTCCGCTCCGGTCAATATCTCGTCACCCTCTCGCCAGACGCCTGCTTCCTTGGCGATGGCGCGAGCGGTAAGCGTATAGTCGCCGGTAATCATCACCACCTTGATGCCGGCAGATGACGCTCGCGCCATCGCTTCGGCGACTTCCGGTCGCAGAATGTCCTGCATGCCGAAGAAGCCGATAAAAGTCAGGTTCTCAATCGCATCGGGCGAGAGAGGCCCGGAGAATTTTTCCCGCATTGCTATCGCCACGACACGCAATCCGCGTCCGGACATTTCTGCGAACATTCTCTTGGCCTCTTCATGATTGTCGTGTCCGAACGGATGGTTCTTGCCGTCGCGCCGAATATGCACGCTAAGCGCAAGCACTGTTTCGGGTGCGCCGCTCACGACTAGCAAATTATTCTCCTCTGCTCCGAAAACGGCGGCATGATACTTAAGCTGGTAATCGAAAGGAATTTCGGAAACGAGAGGCGATTCGCGCAGCGCATCGTCCTTTTTGAAGCCAGTCTTCTCCCCAAAAACCCGTATCGCTGCCTCAGTCGGGTCGCCGGCCACCCGCCATCGCTGTTCGCTCTTGGAGAAAAACACGCGCGCGTTGGCGCCAAGCGCCGCCATCTTGCCGACAAGGAGCAATTCAGGATGGTTGGCCGCGTCCACAATCGAACCGTTTAAAGTAACCGACCCTTCCGGTTCGTAGCCGATGCCGCTAATGGAAAAAGTCTTATTGTCCGCCCAGACTTCGCGGACGACCAGCTCGTTCTTCGTTATCGTGCCGGTCTTGTCTACGGCAATGACTCGCGCCTGCCCGAGCGCCTCAACCGCCTGCAACTTCTTCACGAGTGCGTTGCGCTTGCTCATCCGCCACACGCCAGTGGCGAGCACGAGCGTTATAACGATGGGAAGACCTTCTGGAATGACCGACACCGCGAGCGAAACAACCGTCGCAAAGATGGTGATGGTTTCCTCTCCCCTGATTAATCCGAATATGAAAAGCGCGGCGCTAATCACTCCAACCACCGCAATAATTGCGTGAGAGAGATAGCGTATGTTCGCCTTGAGCGGTATTTCCGTATCAATGGAGGAGATTTCCTTGGCGATTGTGCCGATAACGGTATTCACCCCAGTTGCCACAACCACTGCCTGACCATTGCCGATAAAAATATTGGTTCCCTTGAACACCATATTCTTCTGTTCTGCGACAGGAATGTTTTTCTTGTCTATAATTTCAACTGTCTTGCCGACCGGTTCGGATTCTCCGGTAAGCGCCGCCTCATCTACTTTCAATCCGCTTAAGGCGACCAGTCGCGCATCGGCTGGAATTTTCTCTCCCTCACGGAGAACGAGTATATCGCCGCGCACTACCTCATAATCGGGAATAGTAATTTCAGTTCCGTCGCGGACGACCGTGGCGGTAGTTTCTACATATCGTTTAAGAGCGCGAAGGGTGTTCTGTGCGCGGCCTTCTTGAATCGTTCCCACTATCGCATTGAATAGAAGCACTGCGAGGATGACGGAACCGTCGGTGACTTCGCCCAAGAAAAACACTGCGGCGCTCGCTATAAGCAGGATGTATATGAGCGGGCTCTGGAACTGCCGCAAGAAAATGATCGGATACCCGTCCGGCTTGGTTTCTGGAAGAGAGTTGAAACCGTCTTCTTTCAGACGCCGCGTAGCTTCGTCGGCGCGCAACCCAGCTTCGTTTGTCTGAAGTTCTCCATAGATAGCAGTCAGGTCCTCCGCGTGCCAAGAAAGCGCCATGATACTTACAGGATACCATTTGCATAAAAAGGAAAACCCGATGCGCTCTGTGCATCGGGTTTTCCCCGGTAAAAACTAATTCGTGCCTTCTGCGGGAGTCGAATTCTCGCCCTCCCCATTCTTCTCGTCTGGCATCGGGTTAGGTGCCGGTTTCTGGTTTTCATCCATGATGAAAGTTGCAGGCGTTGCATCACAATGGAACGTAACGCACTGAGTGATTAGGCTGGCAATATTCGACCTATCCTTGCATTTTAGCGTCTTTTCACACAAAAGTCTAGACACCCCGTCCGTGATGCCGAACTCACCACGGCATTTATTCATCAGGAACGTGGACAACGCGCTGTGGGAACGGGATTTCAATCTTGTTTTTATCAAATGCTATCTTCAGGCGCTTGCGCAGTTCACCCGCGACCTCCCACTGCGCCAGCGGCTGGGTATCGCCAAGTATCTTGATGATGATGGCCGAGTCGGCAAACTTGTCTACGCGCAGGAATTTCGGCGGCGCGATGATTTTATCTCTCCAGAGAGGGTCAATGGCGAGCGCCGCGCCGACCTCATTTACCACCTCAATCACCTTCTCAATGTCGGATGCATACGAGACGCCGATATCGAGATTCACGCGCGCGTACTCCTTGGAGAGATTGGACACTTTG
>JACOXQ010000033.1:0-2183 GCA_016182285.1 Candidatus Kaiserbacteria bacterium | reverse complement strand
GTTGACGGTGCCGTGCGGCACATGGTGCACGGTTCCATCCAAGTCTCGGAGCGTCGCCATGCGGATACTGATGTCCTCCACGAAACCGCAGGTAGAATCAAGACAAACGACATCGCCGACGCGGTACTGATTCTCAAGAATGATAAAAAGTCCGGCGACCGTATCGCGGATGAGATATTGTCCGCCGAAGCCTATCGCAAGACCGGCAATGCCAGCGGCCGCGAGTAACGGACCGATATCAATGCCGGCCTCGGAAAGTACCATAAGGAATGCCACCACCCAGATGAGCGAGCCGAGCGTGCCGCTCGTTATCCGGATGAGAGTATCTTCGCGTTTCTTCTCCGCTTCCTTTGAACGGAAGTGTTTCGTCGGAACGAGGCGACGGATAACGAGTGCAAGCACGGAGGAGGACACCCGCTGCGCGACAAGAGCGACAACGATGATGGCGATGATGCGCACGCCGTGGTCGGCGCCCCACGCCACAAGCACATTCTGAAGCGATGCTGTGTCAAACGTCATACTCTTACCCTACGCGCTCAAGAGAAATATGCAACCCGTACGAATCCACGACAAGTGCCGCGACGGTGGTCGACTCTTACCCTACGCGCTCAAGAGAAATATGCAACCCGTACGAATCCACGACAAGTGCCGCGACGGTGGTCGAAATCGAACCGGACTTTCAACGGCCTAAATGCTCAAGTTCGATTCCTGTCCCCATTTTTTGCTTTGCACGCCTCAGTTCGATTCTGCGCCCCTTGATTCAGATTTACTCTACACTTTTCTCACAATTTCTGTATCAAACCATTGCTCCTGAAAATGGATGCTGGACATTATTTGCTCGTCAGTCATCTCAAAACCCGATGGAACGACAACGAGCTTATCATCATCGTTGTTTTTGCGATGCGCGATAGCGATGCAGACACCACTCGCTCTCTCAAGAGGTTCCTGCACGCCAAGATAGTACGCATCCAAGTCTTCGCCATCGGGAGCCAGAACCCCCAGAAGATACCCGTAATTAGCTTCGTAAACAAACCCATGTTTCGGATGTTTGGAGCCTAATGGACGGTCCATAATTACTTCGACTTCTTTTCCAAGATACTGTTGCGCTAACATAAATGAGCCTGATGTCCCTCCGAACAAAGTGACTTCTGAATCGTTCACAAAAATTGCCTGATCATTCGTCAGTTCAAATACTCTGTATGATACTTTTTTCTTAAATTCTTCTATCTCTGAACGCAGTTCCTCATGGAAATGCGGAAAGACGGTGAGGTCGACTAGATTAAAGCCAGAGAGATCTTCCAAACTGATTTTGTTTTCGTCACCTTCACTACCCCAACTTGCTATTTCGATACTTGGGCCGGCGATAATGCTCCCGGCAGACACGCCGACATACACTGCCCCAGCTTGCACCTGCTGAATAATGAACGCACTGAGCCCAGTCTCTCTGAGTTTTTGCAAGATCGCGAATGTATTTCCGCCACAGACATATATGACACTGAAATCACCGAGGCTCGAAACATCAACCGGATGATGCATGTTCGCAATGACAATATTCTCGAAACCGAGTTGTTGTATCTCTTTCTTCGATTCGTTTACGTAAAATTCTTCTAGGCAAGTATACCGTGCTCTTTTATCTTTTCTTCGTAGCCGGGATACGAGTAGTAACGCTTCTTCATTTCATCAATAGAAGTAACCAGTGGCATTATCTTCTGTAGAGGTAATTCCTTCACCATCGCCTCCGGGCTTGGGAAGTGGTAGACATTGGCTATTTCTTTAACGAATCGCTCCTTGCCGCACACGAAGGTAATCGTGTCTTCTTTCTGGATTGGCTGATATTTGATCGTCGCAGCTCTCGTCTCTATTGATTTAAGCCCGCTCCTTACTTCCTCAAATCGCGTGCTATCTACCTGTCTAAAACGCAGTGTCCAATTTTTCATTAATGAGATAGTACCACGCGGCTTTTGCGTACGTGATGCTTAGCGGTACCGCGTAAAGCCCCGTAAAATTGCTTCGCAATCACGTGGCCACGCGGCATGCTGTACTGGCCTCAATGGGGGCCGGTACTGGTTCCCCTCCTTCGCTCCTACTTCGCTAAAGCTACGCAGGACGCGGAAAAGCTACGGACGGGCACAGCTGGCGTCACAACCGTGTTGCCCGTGTCGGTACTGTACCCGCCTCCGCAA
>JACOXQ010000032.1 GCA_016182285.1 Candidatus Kaiserbacteria bacterium | reverse complement strand
CGTAGCTATGGCTACGCCTTCGTCGGGCTTCGCGCCTTTCGCTCGAAAATCTCGGCATGTTGCGACGAAAGAGGGTTTCCAGATAGGCTCTTAAAAATAGAAATGGCGTCCCCGGGAGGACGCCTCGTTTTTGGAAACAATTCACAAGCGGATAACCGTATTGGGTTCGCAGTCGACGAGACCTGTTTCGTTCTCAACCAGGTCCGCGAAGCGCCTGCGCCCATTTTCTTTGCTCTCCCGGGAGCCGTGCGCGAGACCAATGAGCTCAAGCTTCACGCCGTTCGTGGCAACGAGGTCGGCGAGATATGCTGCCGAGTCCTCGAGGTCGCCATGAGCGGAGAAACTGAATTCCGCCACATCGCACTCCACGCTAAACTCGGCGAAGTTGACGGCATTTCCCAGATCATCAATCTCGTCATCCACCGGAATCGTGACTCGCTCACCGCTTTTCTTGGCCTTGATGATCCTATCCATGGTTGTGTCCGGCGAGCAGAAGCCCACGCGGGCAATGCCGTCTTTGGGATTCTCAAGAGAACGCTGTGCGTAGTAGCCGAACGGGCCCCCATCGCCCATGCCCGCTGTCGTCAAAATGACAACAGGCCTGGTTGATGACGCGAGTTCGTCGCGCGTAATCAGGCGTAGAGACAGTTGCCGCAGTTCTTCGACAAGGCCGAACTTTCCGCACGCCTCGGCCGCGGCAATTTCGTCCTCAAGTTCGCGCATCACGCGCTTGCTGTAGACAAAGCTGATGTTCTTGAACAAGAAGTCGTTTTGATCGTTCGGAGACCAGCGGTTCCTGAGGAAGCTCAAGAATGTGCTGCGGCCGCCGCCGTCTACGACGACTTCGAATCCGTCGCGAGCAAGTTCAAGAGCCAAATTTTGTTCGCGACCGAAGCGGAAAGCCGGGATGATCGCTTTGCCTCCGCGAGCGTGAATGCTATCAATCCATGCCTCGAAGAGGATAATCTGTTCCACCCAGTTTTTCCGGGAAGCGTTGCCATAGGTGAGGTCGGTAACAGGCACCTTCTTCACTTTTCGCCGCCACTCTTCCGGCACGCATTTTGAGATGGGCTGAGCGCCGAGCACAATCGGCTGATCGTGAACGCAGAAGTCGTTCAAGAGGAGCGCGTTGCCCACAATAAAGAATGCCGAGCCGGGAACGTGTCCGTTTGGACCGGCAAAAATGGTGAGCCCCGGGAGAATCTCGTTTTCGCCCGGCACAAGGATCGCGCGCCGTCTTTTGCTCGTGACTTCGCGGACCTCAAAATATGTGAACGTGCCGGTGCTGAACTTCAGCGTTTCCCAGCAGAGGTCGTGGAAGATGTCATGCGTTTGCGGTGTGCCCCAGATCAATGCGCCTGGCGCGAGGTAGCGCTTGAGTTTCGCCACCATGCCGACGTGGTCGAGATGTCCGTGGCTCACGACAACCGCGTGAACGGTGATGTTGTTTTCTTTGAGATAGTCAAAATTGCCGCCGCGGACTCTTTTCACTTTGACTTCTTTGCCCGTTGCGTCCTTCTCGACGTCATCGTAAAGCTCGGCGCCACAGTCAAAGACAACATTCTTTGAACTGCCGTCACTATAGATTCTTCGGTAGAGATAAAACGCAGACCCGAACCTTTCGGGATCGGTGCTGCCCCCGAGCACAATCAGCAACTCTTCAACAAGGAACGGTTCGTTGGTCACTTTTCCTCCTTCTTTCAGGACCAAGAATCTGCGGCGAAGCGGAATTAACTTAGTGTAAAATATACGCCGCAGATTCTTGGCCCAGAAAGCCCTGTTTTTAATAAGCTGGCTATAGTATATACCCCCTCTTGACAAATGTCAAATAGTTTGCTAGGATTACGTCAGCAATCATTAGTGGTTCCTTCGGGGCCGCTTGTGACCGGGGTAAGGCCCCGAATCGACAAAACACGTAGCGCTCCGCGCAAGGCGCGGGGCACTTGGAGGACACGACAATGGCGAACGAAGGACACGTCGTGATGGTCGAGAAGTACGGAGAGGTAGTCGCAGAGGCGGGCCGGATCGCCGTCGAGTTATTGGCGATCAGGGCTGCGCGTGGACCCGAGGGAACGGCTCCGTCGGAGGAGCTCTCGGCGCGAGAGAAGGCCATGTGGGCCGCCGTCGACGCGATCAGCAAGAGCATGGCGGCTATCCCGGACGAGGACAGAGGTCCCCTTCAGGGAGAGCTCGACACGTTGTACCTGACAGACTCCTTCATCGACACGGTCGGTGACGAGGAGCGTAGCATCGGGAACTACGTGATTCTGTATCTGTCGGGCAAGGGTCGTCTGGAGCTTCTCCGGGCGGCGAAGAAGCTCGGCAGGAAGTCGGGCCATCCGATCGATCGGCTCAACCAGGAGAACGTCGAGACGGTCCTGCGTGCGGAGCTTAAGAAGCTCCGCAAGCCGGTCGGCGAGGAGACGCCGCAAGTCGGTGGCGGCGAGGCGGCGATGGGATTCCTGGCACGGCTCAAGCAGCGGCTCACGGACTCGACTTCGAAGGCGAATGCCTCGAAGTCCCGAGCGTGGGACAGGCAGAGCTTCGAGGTTCTGCTGCGCTGGTTCGAGAAGAAGAACCAGACCGTCGGCGCGAGTCTCCGCAAGGAGTTCGAGGCGACGGCCATGCCCATGCCGAAGAGCCAGCAGGGCAAGGCGCCCGCAAAGCCCGCTGCCGATCCGCAGGCGATGCTAAACACCCGGCTCACCGAGGCCAAGGCCCGCAAGGCCAAGGCGTTGGAAGCCGAGGATGGCGACGCGCTCAAGGCGTCCAAGGCCGAGATCTCCCAGATCGAGGCCGAGCTCGCGAAACTGACCCCGGCGGCGCCCGCCGTTGAGGTCAAGCCCATCACTCCGAAGGTCAAGCCGGCGGCCGCGCCAGTTGTGACATCCGCAACGACCACGAACGTGGTGCCCGCCACGACGCCCTCGCCGGCCGGAAACGGCCGCACGAGGTCGATGGAGATCCTCACACTCGTCGAGGGGTTCACCGACGAGCGCGTTGGCGAGCTCTACGCGGTGGTCAAGGCCGCCGCGGACGGCGGAAACGAGATGGCCAGGTCAATCGTCTCCGCCCACGAGGTGGCGAAGCGGTACGACCGCCCGAAGGCCGTCGCCCGCGCGGTCGAACTCGGTATCGTAACCCTCCAGTAACAGCGCTCCGCGCAACAACGCGGAGCAACCAGCCCGGCACTGGGATAGAGAAGGAACGTAAAAGCGTACGCGCTCACGTTCCAACTCTATCCCAGCCCGGGCACTTCTTTTTTGATTTAATAGTTTTTTGTGGTATCTTATATTTATGCTTAAATCCAATGGCCGTAAACTTGACTTTTTGTTAACAGTATGTTACCATTAAACTCATAATATACTATGACCGATAGAAACGGAGAAAAAATCCAACAAGCAGGCGGCGAAGAGGGTCAAGCGCAAGTTGACTTCCGGCAAAGGGAGTTGCGCCAAGAGCGCTGGCTTGGCTTTTTGGATACGGTGAGCACTCAAATACTCGCTCTTCGAGACGAAGGTAAGACGATTTCGAGAGCAGAAGCCGGTGAAATAAGAGATAAGGCTCATCGCTTGCTTCCGGATAGAGATTTTTGGATCACGCGCAGTCAGATGTTGAGAGATGCAATCATCGGAGAGGACTTAGACGTAGCAGATTGGACACTTCTGTGGGCTTTATTCGGCAAGCATTCTCTTGATACTGCCCGCGGCGCAAGAGACATCATAGCGCTTACGGATTTCCAAGTTGCAAGCCACAAAAGGACCGGCCTCGCCAACCTTTTATTTGAAATTCACAAAGCATTGAAACAAAAACTCGCCACTCTCAAGGAAAGAGCGAAAACGCCCGAGGAAATTGCGCGCGTGACAGCGGCGGAAAGAGCGGACGGAGAAATAATGGAAGATTTGTGGAATACGCGGAATGAAGCCGTGTGGAGCGCGCTCTTTGCGGAGTTCAGAAGAGATTATCTGAAACCGGAAGCAAAGAAAGAAAGAGCTTTTGAAGAAGAAATGTCTGTGCTGGGCGGAGTCCGTCCCACGACGCCCGAAGAAGCTGAAAGAGAGTCGCAAGAGATGCAAGGCGAGATAGAAGGCCTTTGGGAGGGTGTTCGCGGCGTGCCCGGTGAAAAGAGCGGCACGGAACTTCCGGCGGCAATACAGTCAATTAGGAAAATATTAAGTTTGCATTCCAGACAATTAGAGGTAAAAGCCGAGCAGGAAGCGCAACGGCAAGCTCCGGAACTTCGGCTCGAAGAACTTGGAAGAAAGTACGACGCCGGCGAGCTTGACGAATCGGCCTTCGAAGAAAGAATTATGCGGGTTGCGAGAGAAATGGACAGAGAAGAAGCCAAAGTGATGGGCAGGGTTGCCATGAGAGACGCCAGGGTTTATCGGGAGAATGCTTCTGATATTCCTCGCGACGATAGAGACCACGGTAAGCTTATACGGAAAGCGCAACGGCTCGAAAAAATAGCACGCATACTACTGGGCTAATAAAATCATGAGTAAATCACCAGAGAACAACAAAAGTATAGAGCAACCTAGGGCTCAGGCCGGATCGCCAAGCAAAGAGCGGCAACGCGAGTTGAAAAAAGCGGCGAAGGATGCCGTGAAGAGAAAGCAGCCGGGCGGTGCGAAAAATATTCCACAACCACAAATAGAAATAACCCAGGAACAAAAGCGCGAGGCCGCAGAACGGAATCGAAAATCTTTAGAAAACATGATACGCGAGGCGGAAACACTAAAAGAAGCCGAAGAGACCTTCGAATTGTTCAAGGATGAGGGGCTGGTAACCGAAGAACGCTTCCGAGAAATTACGAGAGAAAGGCAAAAAGAACGCGAAGCGGCGGTTGCCGGCCCGGCTGTTGCTCTGGCGTTGGAAGCGGAGATGGCGGAAGAAGAAGTTGCGCGACGAGAAGAGCAGGCAGTAAGCGAAATAACCGAGGCAAGGGCTAAGGAAGGAATCGAGGCGGAGCCGTTTGCAGAACCCGTGGAAGTTGAAAAAAAAGAAACCGAAGGGCTCGGCGAGGCCCGGTCCCCACTAGTTGAGGCGGCGATGCCGGGAACAACCGAAACCGTGGAGACACAGGGGGCACAAGAAAAAACGAGAGAAGCGGAATCTCCAGCCGAACAGCCAAGCGCTTTTCTCTCGCGCGTTAAGGCAAGCTTAAGCCGTGTTCGAGCCATTGAAAGAGAAAAACGAGAGAAGGCCATGCGCGAGAGAGGAGCGCAAGGAAAGACCGCGTCGGGAAGAATCGAAGAGAG
>JACOXQ010000031.1 GCA_016182285.1 Candidatus Kaiserbacteria bacterium | reverse complement strand
TGGCGCTGGCAAGTCCACTTTCGCTTGTACGTTAGGCGAAGTACTTGGCGCTCCCGTCGTCGGCGTAGACAGCTTTATGAAAGACCGTACAGCCGACTACTCGCGCTGGGAAGGTATGGATTACGCGCGTCTCAAAGCTGAAGTCATTGACCCTTTCCTCGCAAGCACGAACCCTATCCGCTACGGGCATTTTGATTGGGAGACGAACGGCATCAATAAAACTGAAGAGGTGGCGCATCACGGCGTTCTTATCATTGAGGGCGTCGGCTTATTCCGCCCTGAACTCAAAGCCCGTTTCGGCTACAAGGTATTGGTGGACTGCTCCGTGAGCGAGGCGACGAAACGCGGTAAGATGCGCGAACGCGAGGAATATCATAACCCGCAAGACGAGAACTGGGATGGCATTTGGAAGCGCAACGACGAGGAACATTTTGAGGCACATAGCCCGAAGGATACAGCAGACCTGATTTTCAATAACTGCTGATTATGAAACTCATCATTCTAAACGGCTCGTCAGGAGTGGGTAAATCAACAGTTGCAGAGCGGCTGCATTTGCAGATGCCCTCGTCAGTTCTTATTGACATAGACGAGTTGCGCCGCACCATACCTAACTATCGTGAGAAGCGCGAAGAAAGTTTACGTCTCGCGTATGAGTACGCAGACAACGCCATTGAAGACGGTCTCAAGGCAGGAAGCGATGTCATTATAGATAAGGCCATTCTTCAGCCAGAGGTACTGGATACCTTTGTTGCTCTCGCGCATAAGTACGACGCGAAGGTGGTGGAGTTCCTGCTATTTGCTGAAAAAGAAAATGTGCAGAAAAGAGCCGAAGACCGCGGCTTCAAAGCTGGCGGTATGCTCACTCCTGAAAAGGTTGTGGAACTTTGGGAGAAAGCGGACGCGTTTCGTAGGCAAAGAACTGATGCGATTATTATAGACACGACGCATATCAGCCCAGAAGAAGTATTCAGTATGGTCAGTAAGAGAGTAGAGTGAAAGACGAGCGCTCATATGGCCATTATCAAATCAGGAAGGATTTTGTACGCGAAATGCGATTTACCAGCCAAAAGGGCGGTTCTAACGGCGTCCAGTCCTCGCAGCCCGAATAAAACTAGAGGCTCTGCAGGTCGCCGGAGACTGCTGCGGCGTCAGCGTCGAGCGCGTCCGCTGGGTCGGCGAGCAGGTCTAGGCTGGCAGAGATATCAGAGGTGGTGTTACCGCTCGCGGGCGCCTGTGTCTGCGCAGGTTGTGTCTGTTCGGTTACCGTCGGCGTCTCAACTGCGGCCGGCGACGTCTGCGACAGAGAATAGATATACCAGAACGCCCCCGCGGCGGCGACTACGACGACTGCAAAGATGACATACAGCACGGCGTGCGACGAGCTCTGTGCCGGAGCGGCCGGCGGCGGAGCGATTCCCGCTGACATATTCTGATTCTGTATCGGCGCGTTCTGATTCATTGTTTCATTTTCCATAGCAATGTGTTTATTAAAGAATTATTGGACTGAATCGTCGGTTGAGTCGTCATCGTCGTCATCTACGTCTGGTATCTTGCCGAGCGTCTTCAGCGCGTCTCTTATCGCCGTATCGGCTTTCTTCATCGCGCCGTCGCGTAGAGCCTTAAGGTCATTGAAGAGCGCTTTGTGCAGGCTCTGGAACTGCGTTCGCAGTCCCTTCATAAGATTCTCCTGCCCGATGTCGGTGGTGGTCGCCACTGTCGTGGTTACGGCTGCGGCGTTTAGAACATAGGTCTTCGCGGCCTGCGCCGTTACCGCCGTCTGTGCGGCAGCAATCGCCGTTCGCGCCGATTCAATCGCGGCATTGGCCGCGGCAGTGTCCTTACCGTTTGTTGCGGCGATATCCGAGCGTTCCTGCATCTTCAGAAGAATATCTCCGAGATGTCCGAGCCGCTCTGTAAAATGGTCGGTCCACTTCTTGTTCAGGCGGTCAAACTGGTCTGCGAGTTTATCCGCCAATTGTTGCTTCGCCTTATCGCGAATGTCTGATATGCGCTGTTTGGCCTTTTCTCTCTGCGTTTCCATTTTGGCCTTCGCCTCTTCGCGCTTGGCCTCAATCTTGGCCTTCACCTCCTCGCGCTGCGCCTCCATCTTGTTTTTTGTCTCTTCGCGCTGCGCCTCCATTCGCGCCTTGGCTTCCTCGCGCACGGTTTCTACCTTCACGTTTCTGGTCGTGGTCGCCACAGACCGGACGGCGGACGGCCGCACGCTCGTCACTCCAGCATCTGCGTCTTCTAGAGCGAATGCGGCCGGCGCGGACAGGAGAACCGCCGCGACGCCGCTTATGACTCCGATGACTTTAAGTTTATTCATAAATAATTTTAATTTATTGATACCGCTATCTATGCCATTAATTATAGCACCGACTACTTCTTCCGCTTTCTGGAAACGGCGGCGCGGAGGAATTCTGTGAACAAGGGGTGCGGAGAGAGCGGTCGCGCCTGGAATTCGGGGTGGAACTGCGTCCCGAGCATGAATGGGTGCTCTTCTCGCGAGAGCTCCGCTATCTCCATCAGGATGCCGTCCGGGGAAGTGCCGGAGAATACGAGACCGGCGTCTTCAAGCTGTTTAATATATTTTGAATTAATCTCGTAGCGGTGGCGGTGGCGCTCTTCTACCAGCTCTCTCTTATACGCGGCGCGCGCGAGAGTCCCCTTCTTCAAGTAGCACGGGTACGCGCCGAGACGCATGGTGCCGCCGTATTTATTGTCGGCGAGATGCTTCTTCTGTTCCAGCATCACGTCAACGACCGGGTCCTCCGAGTTTTTCTGAATTTCAGTCGTATGCGCATTTTTCAGTTTCAGAACGTTTCTTGCATACTCAATCACCATAAGCTGCATGCCGTAGCAGAGGCCGAAATATGGGATTTTATGCTCTCGTGCGAATTTTATAGCCTTCAGCTTCCCTTCTATCCCGCTCTCGCCGAATCCGCCGGGAACTATTATTCCTTGATATTTTACGAGTTCAGCGACAGTCTTCGCGTTACTGCCCTCAAGATTCTTTGAATTAAACCACGTGATATTCACTCTCTTGTTTAATTTCGCAGCCGAGAATTTAATCGCTTCAATGACCGAGAGGTACGCGTCGGCGAGCACGAAGTCGCCTGTGTCAAAATACTTCCCGACTATCGCTATGTTTATTTCCGGCGCTTTCGCATTGGTCGCGGCGAGCGCGAATTTCTTCCACTTCGCCAGCGATGCTCGGCGTTTTTCAGGCAGCTTAAGCGCGTCCAGGAGCCTGTCGCCCAGCTTATCCTTCTCAAAGTTCAGAGGAGCTTCGTAAATGCTCTTGATGTCCGGAGCGGAAATAATATGGTCGCGCGGTACGTTGCAGGAGATTGCCAGTTTCTCTTTGCGCTTCTCGTCAACCGGTTCCTTGGAGCGCGCGACGATGAAATCCGGCTGGACGCCGAATGAATTTAAATCCCGTACCGCCGTCTGGGTCGGCTTCGTCTTCATTTCGCCGAGCGTCCCCGGCGTCGGCAGATACGACACCATCACGAAAAGGACGTCCTCCGGATGCTTCATCTTCAGAACGCGCGCCGCCTCTATGAAAAGCGCGTTCTGGAAGTCGCCGATGGTCCCGCCGATTTCTACGACCGACACGCGGCTGCCGTTGTAGGACGAAGCGTCTTCAATCCGGCGGAGAATCTCGTCGCGCACGTGCGGGATGGCCTCTACGCATTTCCCGCCGTAGCCGAGAGTTCTTTCGCGCGCGATAACCGACTGATACACCATTCCGCTCGTCATATAATCTTCGTTCGTAAGGTCGCGTCCGAGAAATCGCTCGTAATTGCCCATGTCCTGGTCGGTCTCCATCCCGCTGCGCAACACGAACACTTCGCCGTGCTCGGTCGGATTCATCGTGCCCGCGTCCACGTTCAGGTACGGGTCCACCTTCACCAGATTGACCGGGTACCCCTTCTGCTCCAGAAGAAGCCCGACCGAGCTGGTCACGACTCCCTTTCCCACGCCGCTCATCACTCCGCCGAGGACGAATATGTACTTATGGCCTTCTTTTGACATACCGGAACTAAACCTTCAGATACTTACGGATAGCGAACACAGAGGCGACCGCGCCGAGCGCGATGCCCGAGAGAATGAGTATGAAAAAGATGAGGGCGAAATGGCCTGCGTAGTAGCTCGCCAGGTTAAAGCCGCCGAACCAGCCCGACGTCTTCGCTCCGGCATAGAGAGTCGCCGGCCACATGAGGAACAAGACGAGCACGGCTGCGACGACACCTGTGATGATTCCCGTGATGATGAACGGACCCTGGACGTACATGTTGCTCGCGCCGACAAGCCGCATGACGCCTATCTCGTCCTTGGCGGTGTAGATGGCGAGGCGGACGGTCGCGAAAGCGATAAGGATTGAAGCGATGGCGAAGAGTATGACGATGGCGAAACCTATCTCGCGCGTGGCACGTATCGCGAGCGCGAGGCGGTCTATGACCTCCTTGTTCTGCGCATAGTTGATTCTGTCCACAATAGACGCGCCGCCGGCGGAGAGAGCCGGAGACGCCTCAAGGAAGCTGACTATGCTCTCGTATTCTCCCGGGTCATCCGCCTTCACCGATAGAGAAGCGTCCAGAGGATTTCCGCCGAGCTCGTTCAGCGCCTGCAGCGTCAGCTGGTCGTTCGCGTGACGTTCTTTGAATGCGGTCAGAGCGTCTTCGGCTGATGTATAGGAGACGCTCTTAACCTGCGGGAGCTTCTCCAAGCGGTCTTTCACGGCGAGAATGTCCGCTTCAGCCGCAGTGGTTACGAAATAGACGGACACGTCCACTTTGTCCTTAATCGCGTCAAGGGTGTACGTGAGCAGCGCGGAAATGAAGATAAGCGAGCCGATGATGGCGAGTGTCACCGTCATTATAAGCACCGTCGCGGCGGAGACCGCCCCGCTGCGCGCGAAATTCTTCCATCCGCCGACCAGCACTCTCTTTATCAGCATCCATTCCATAGGCCTATTATAGTACGTACTTCCCCTCAATGTCGTCGCGCACAAGCCGCCCTCGGTCAATGGTGATAACATTGAGCGCCTTATCGGCAAGGTTCACCAGTTCCAAGATGTACGGCACATCGCTCTTAATCTCATCGTCCGTACGCCCGACCGCCTCCATAGCGAATGCGATGTTCTCGTACGCCGTCTTGTTCGGAATAAGCCGGAAATCCTGGAAGACCATGCCGATTCTCCGTCTGTAGTGGTGCAGGGCCGAGCTCGGAAGGTCGTTGACGTTAATGGATTCAAAAAAAACGGCCCCGTCGGTTGGGCGCTCTTCTGCGAGCAGGAGTTTAAGTAGTGTCGTTTTGCCGGCGCCCGAGTGGCCGACGATGGAGACGAACTCCTTTGGAGCGACGGAGAGCGTGATATCCTCAAGCGCCGCCCCGTTCCCGTCGTATCTCTTGGTAACTTTATCAAAATAAATCATGCGTTCTGGACATTGTATCGCATCTGCGCAAGGAGTGCGAAGCGCATAAAGTACCGTTCCAGATCAGCGAGAGTGCTTTGATATTCTTTCCCTCCAAGAACCGCATCGGCGAAACTCTCGCGGGCGCGATCAAGCTCCGGACGTCGCTTCGTCCAGCGTACATCTTCTTGCGTCAGACTAAAAAGTTCAAGCGCTCTTGTGACGGCGCCCCAAAACGCCTTTGACTAAAAAGTTCAAGCGCTCTTGTGACGGCGCCCCAAAACGCCTTTTCATCGCCTTTATCTTGCCAGATGCGCGCTCGCCCCACCTCGCTACCTATATGTCCCATTTGTTCTGCAAGAGTGAGCGTGAACCATCGCTCTTTTGAAATCGCCATAAATCATTTGATGAGCCTGCGCACGATCTCTTTTATCTTTTCTTGAACTTCAACACTTTCGACTGCGCGAGTCTTATTGCCGAGTGCCGGTTTCAGATTAACCATTGAATCAAATTCAATGAACTCGCCGCCTGTTTTATCGAGATATAAGTTGATGCCCCATGTTGTGTCGCCGCGCGAGTGTTCTTTTTCTATTAGCAGGGATTGTATATCCACATGGAGTTCTCCGCCCACGCCCATAATCCCACGCTCTACATCAACAACAGCTTTGATAATATCGCCATACTGCTCGTGCGCGAGCGCACGCAGTTCTTCTCGCGTGATGCCGTCTTTAACGATCTGTGTCTCCATGAGCTTCAGTATACTCTTTGATTGCGTCAATGAAACCATCTAGGTCGCCTTCTAGAACCTTGTCCGGGTTACCGGATTCGTGATTCGTGCGATGGTCCTTGACGAGCTTGTACGGGTGGAGGACGTATGAGCGGATCTGACTGCCCCACTCGTTGGCAGTGGGTGCGGCGATGGAGCGACCCTTCGCTACTGCCTCACGCTCGGCTTCTTGTTTGGCAAATATTTTCGCCTTCAGGAGTTCAATGCCCTTCTCGCGGTTGGCGAGCTGGCTTCGCTCGCTTGAGACGTGCACCGAAAGGTTGGTCGGCTTATGGATGATGCGCACGGCCGTCTCGCGCTTGTTCACGTTCTGGCCGCCCGCGCCTCCGGATTTCGCGAATTGAATTTCTAATTCC
>JACOXQ010000039.1 GCA_016182285.1 Candidatus Kaiserbacteria bacterium | reverse complement strand
CCGCACATCCTCGACGAAGCGCTCGCGGAGGCGAACGTGCCTCTCCAAGATATTGATGCGATTGCGGTCACGGCCGGCCCCGGACTGGAGCCCGCTTTGTGGGTGGGTATTAATTTCGCCAAGGCGCTCACTCTTCTCTGGGACAAACCGCTCGTAGCTGTCAATCATATGGAAGGGCATATACTCGCCGCGCTCGCGGATTCGCGCGGCGAGCAATTTACAATTTCCAATTTACAATTTCCAATATTGGCATTACTTATTTCGGGTGGCCACACAGAACTCGTCGTTATGAGAGAGTGGCTCGCGTATGAACTCATCGGACAGACGCGCGACGATGCTGTGGGAGAGGCCTTTGACAAAGTCGCACGTATGCTCGGCCTCCCCTACCCCGGCGGCCCAGAGATCTCCCGCCTCTCCGAGTCCGTTCGCGAAGAATTTCGGGACGTCGTACGTACCACATCAGATGTTGGACGTACGACGTCCAACACATGGGCGCAACTCCCGCGACCGATGATTGATTCGGGCACTTGCGACTTCTCATTCGCAGGGTTGAAGACTGCTGTGCTGTATCTCTTGAAAAAGATTCCAGATATAAGTGAAAAAGAAAAACAACACATCGCGCACGAATTTGAAAACGCCGTCGCCGACGTGCTATGGAAAAAAACTGCGCAGACGCTTCGTGAGACTGGCGCAAAGACGCTCGTCATCGGTGGCGGCGTTTCTGCTAACACGCACATACGGCGAACTTTTTCTGAAAAAATTTCTGCCGAATTTCCAACTGTCAATTTCCAACTTCCAACAGCGAGCCTCACTACTGATAACGCCGTCATGATAGCCATCGCCGGCTACTACCGCGCGCTCCGCAAAGAATTTGTGTCTGACATCCATGCGAATGGCAATCTATCTCTAGCAGAAAAGCTTTAATTTGCTATATTCTACAGATAATGCCCGAGAAATTCTTGAAGCCGTACGACCCCTCCGCGACTGAAGCGCGGATATATGCGCAGTGGGAAGAAAGCGGACTTTTCAATCCGGACGAGTGCGTGAAGCAGGAGGTCGCGAAGCTGGACGCGCCTACGTACTCCATCGTGCTCCCGCCGCCCAACGTCACCGGACGTCTCCATATGGGCCACGCGCTCATGCTCGCCATTGAGGATGTTTTTATCCGCTACAAGCGAATGAGGGGATTCCGCACGCTCTGGGTCCCCGGTACCGACCATGCCGCTATAGCGACGCAGTCTGTGGTTGAGAAGCAGATTAAGAAAGAAGAAAACAAAAACAGGCACGACTTGGGTCGCGAAGAATTGTTGAAACGAATCGGAAAGTTCGCGTCTGAGAACCACACCACTATTGTGAATCAAGTTAAAACGATGGGGGCGTCTCTTGACTGGTCGCGCGAGGCGTTCACGCTGGACGAAACTCGTACTCGCGCGGTGAATAAAGTTTTTAAAAATATGTACGATGCCGGCCTTATTTATCGCGGCCACCGCATCGTAAACTGGGACCCGAAGGGTCAGACCGCTATTTCCGACGATGAAGTCACATACGAGGAGCGCCATGCGACGTTGTATACATTCCGATATTCAAAAGACTTCCCTATTTCAATTGCCACAACACGCCCAGAAACGAAGGTCGGCGATGTCGCAGTCGCGGTGCATCCGGACGACACGCGATACAAAAAATTTGTAGGGAAAGAATATGACGCCGTTTTCTGCGATGTGCCTGTTCATATAAAAATTGTAGCTGATAAAGAGGTTGACCCCGCATTCGGCACGGGCGCCGTCGGCATAACTCCGGCGCATAGCCAGACCGACTGGGATATAGCCGACCGCCACGGGCTCTCTCACGAAGTCGTCGTTATCAACGAATACGCGAGAATGACGGTAGATGGCCGCCTTAAAGATAAGAAAACGACTGAGGCGCGCGAAGCGGTAGTGGAGTGGCTAAAGAGCGAAGGACTGCTGGAAAAAAAAGAAGACACTGTCCAAAATATCGCGACCGCCGAACGAACGGGAGGAATTATTGAACCTATGCCGAAAATGCAATGGTTCGTTGACGTAAATAAAGAGGTTCCGATGCGCGGGAAAACGCTGAAAGAACTCATGTTGGAACCGGTTCGTTCCGGGGCAATTAAGATTATTCCGGAACACTTTGAAAAGACTTACTTCCACTGGATAGAAAACCTGCGCGATTGGTGCATCAGCCGGCAGATCTGGTACGGGCACAGGGTGCCGGTCTGGTATCGCGGCGAGGAGATAGCAGTTGGAATTGAACCGAAGGAAGCAGGATGGATACAGGACGAAGATACTCTTGATACATGGTTCTCATCAGGTCTTTGGACTTTTTCAACGCTTGGGTGGCCTGACGAAACTGAAGATTTTAAAACCTACCACCCGACCGATCTTCTTGAGACCGGATACGATATTCTATTTTTCTGGATAGCGCGCATGATACTTATGACTGAATTTACGCTCAACACGATTCCGTTTAAGACTGTATACTTGCACGGTCTAGTGCGCGACGCGGCCGGAAGGAAGATGAGCAAGTCGCTCGGGAACAATATGGACCCGTTAGACGTGACGGCGAAGTTCGGGGCGGACGCCGCGCGCATGGCGCTCGTCGTCGGCAATACGCCTGGGACCGACATGCGCATCAGCGAGGATAAGGTGAAGGGCTACAAGCACTTCGCGAATAAGCTGTGGAACATCGCGCGGTTTATATTAGAAAACACAGCAAATACGCCACAAATCCATGTTGGACGTCGTACGTCCAACATGGATGAAAGTGATGTGAAAATTCTTTCTGAGCTAGATGCGTTAACGAGAGACATTACAACGGATATTGAAGAGTTCCGCATTTATATGGCCGCGGAGAAGCTCTATCACTATGCGTGGCACGAACTCGCTGACAAGATACTTGAAGAATCAAAGTCGATATTCGCCGGTGCGGACGAGGCCGCGCGCGCTTCGCGCGCGCGCACCTTAATGACACTTCTTGACCGTACGCTCCGTCTTCTCCACCCTTTTATGCCGTTCGTTACCGAGGAGATATATCAGTCTATGCCGACGAAGGACTCTAAATTCTTGATGGTTGCATCTTGGCCTGAAAGTAAATAATTTTCAACTTACAATTATCAATTTCCAATGAATTTTCAATGTATTAATTTTCAATTGACACATTGAGACATTGGACCTTGATTGAAAATTGTAAATTGATAATTGAAAATTTGGGCTAGCGAGCCTGTTATAATAACGGCGTGACGCTCACAACGCTCGGCTACGCATTCCTCGGCGGACTTCTGCCTTCGTTCATTTGGCTCTATTTCCTTATCAAAGAGGACGCGAGTCATCCGGAACCGCGTTCACTAATCGCACTTACGTTCGTTGCCGGAATGGCGGCCGTGCCGCTCGCTCTGCCGCTGGAGCATTACGCGAAGGAATACCTTAACGGAAGCCTGTCCGTCATTACGGCATGGGCGCTCATAGAAGAAACGCTCAAGTACGGCATGGCGGCCGCGCTCATCCTGTGGCGGAGAGCTGTTGACGAAGCTCCCGATTACGTCATCTATATGATAACAATAGCGCTTGGCTTCGCGTCGGCGGAGAATATGCTTTTCCTCGTCACACCGATCTCAGACGGCGACATCGCAATCAGTTTCTTCACCGGCGACGTGCGATTCCTCGGCGCTACCCTGCTACATGTTGTCGCATCTGCGGCGATCGGTTTTGCGCTCGCATTCTCCGTCCGCTATCGCCCGCATATTCGCATTTGCGCCGCCGCACTCGGACTTATCCTCGCTACAGCATTGCACACCGCCTTCAACATGCTTATTATAAATCAAGGCGCTTCCGCCGCGCTTGCCGCGTTCTTCTTCGTGTGGGTGATTGCCGTTATTTTCTTTGCGGCGTTTGAAGTGCTAAAATATTTCCAGTACCGCAATTCTTAAAATATTACATGCTATTTATGAACAAAAAGCCATCGTTCTTTGAGCGCCTCTCCGGCAGCGCGTCTTCCGGCGATTCTTTTGACGCATTTGACGATGAGTTGCCGACGACTCTTCCCGTCCGCGAGAAACCGCGTCCACAAACAACCGGTACAGCCGCCGCGCGTCCTGCGCCTCTTGAGGACGACCTGCCAAATTCTGAGGGCCAACTGCCGGTGGATGTTCACCAGACACCGGGCGACATTATCATTCGCGCCTTTGTCGCAGGAGTGCGCCCGGACGAGCTCAGTATTTCCATAAGCAGAGATATGGTGGAGATAGAGGGTTCGCGCATGGAGCGCGAACAGGTCGCCGGTCCCGACTTCTTCACGCGAGAGCTCTTCTGGGGCTCGTTCTCGCGAACCATAATGCTGCCGCAAGAAGTTGACGTTGAGTCTTCTTCTGCGAGCGCAAAGGACGGCCTGCTCACGATCATTCTCCCTAAATTGGATAGGGCTAAACAGACGAAACTTAGAGTAAAAGCCGGCTAGTCACTTGAGAGTGATTGTTTCTACAACGGGCGGAGTAACGGTCAGCTCGACGGTAAACGGCAGGCGCGCAATGAGGCGGCCGTCGGCCGTTTCTATATTCACGCGCCAGGCGCCGGCGTCATCTATAGGCAAAGCCGAATAGCCGCGGTATCCGCCGTCGCGGCCGCCGATAATACGATACGAGACAGTTGACTTGGTTATCCATTTTTTCTGTATGGGATTATGCCACTCCCAGCGATGTACGACCGTCGTGGCGAGAGAAGTCGGAGCGAAGACGGAACCGTATGCGTAGACGGATTCTCCGGAGATAATATGCAAAGTCGGTGCGAATCCGAGATACCGCACCTGCCACGGCTGATTAATTTCATTCTTGGCCAGATATGCTCCCGGCACGCGCCATACTGAATGATAAACGCCTGAATTTTCAGACGAGAGCGGCAGCGGCGGAAGTATGTTGGTAAAATAAGAAATATTGACTGCGGCAAATATCAAAAACGCAAAGACGCGAATCCGCCACACGTCGGCGATAAAACGGTCCCTTCCGACAAAACGGAGAAAAACGGTGAATAATGCGAAAACACCTATGGCGACAATCCCGCTCATGATAAAGGTCAGAGTCCCTATAGTTCCCGTATAAACAGGCACTGCGAAAATGGCGTACGAGTAGAGCGCGAAGAAGAAGAGAGCGCTGGTGAATACGAGTCTTGAATGGTGACGGAAGTACTCGTTTCCGATAAACACGAGAAAAAGAAACAGGAGGAACGGCCACGATACGCCGAACACAGCCGAGCGGCCGTAGAAGATAACGAAACCGCTCCAGAATCCGCCGAGCGCGAACTGCGTCGCTATCGGAAGAATAGAACTCCACCTCGGTGCGGATATGCCGCGCGTTACGCGCGTTTCAATCCAATGCAATAGAGGAATCGTTATGAAGCAAATCGCCGTATAAAAAGCGAAGACCGCTTGCGTCTGCCATAGGTCAATGCGCTCAAAAAACAGGCTGTCTACGATAAAGCCGGCAACCATCGCGAGCGCGGAGAGATGCCGCTCATGCGCCTGTATCCAAATAAAGAACGTCCGAAACATATCGGTGCTTGGAGTCGGGATCGAACCGACGACCCCTTCCTCTTCAGGGAAGTGCTCTACCAACTGAGCTATCCAAGCGTTGCAAGGTTTACTGCCCCGCTTTGAATGAGTTTATCAGCTTTTCTAGGTCAGCGGTAGTCGGTATGGCCGGCGAGCCGGAGACTTGAAATTTGGCGACGAGCGGCTGGAGATACTGCATATAGAGATAGAACGGCGCGATAAG